>JACVXV010000105.1 GCA_015661205.1 Candidatus Brocadiaceae bacterium | reverse complement strand
AAACAGCACGGAAACCATTTTTCCGGGTACGAATTTGCGCTTGGTATACGATTTGGTATCAAAATAATTTCCCCGAGGTCAGGATATCTGAACTTACAATATTTTTAATCTTATTGGGAGACTATTATGTCAAATACAACACACCACACTGCTAATATTAACAGTGAAGACATACCTGCACCCTCTTCCCCAACATTAAAACTCACTTGGCTTACGCCCCGTTTCGAGTGTGTATTGATGGAAGATGCTAGTTCTTCTGAATCTGGAACGTTCACCGGTGAGGGTGTAGGCGGCTATTCATAGGCTATATTCCAGCCACTTCAGCGGCAAACATATATACCGGCGACCCACTGGACTAAACTTGCATAGGCCGGAGCTTCAACCAGCGTTTTGACAAACGTTCCTGAGCTTCTTCATCCGTAGTTTGGAAATAACGGGCAGACAAATCTTCCGCCGCCGCCATGCCTTCCGGGGTTTGGAGGGTTGGCGAACGCTTAAGAACCTCCATAAATAAATCCTGGTCAGCGGTTGGCGCTCGTGGGAACAGAATTTTAAAGTAACGTTGCGCCCATTGTTGCTGGTAAATCCGAATAATGGCGCGCCGGCGTTGAGTGGATTGCTGGGAATGAATGCGATAATAAAGTAAGATTTCCGCTATATTGCCTATTCGTTGTGTGCGTACTAAGCGCATACAAAGTTCATAGTCTTCCATAAAAGATCTCTCATCATAGAGGTGTGTTCGGGCGGTAACACCGCGTAACAATGTGGTTCCACCAAGAAGGGGACAGGTAAAGAGCAGTTCATAGCGCATTGCGTCTTGTCCTTTGACAGGACTAATCAACCGATCACTCTGCCCGAAGCACTGCGCCCAACTACCGCAGGCGTCCAGCCCCAACGCTTCCATTGTCTGCCATTGCCTCACTAAGCGCTGCGGATGGGCAATATCGTCTGCGTCCATACGGGCTATCCACTCGCCTTGAGCCGCCTTGACCCCGGCATTCACTGCATGTCCCTGCCCTTTGCGATGCGGTATAGTAATTACTTGTATTTTTGCGTCTCTACGAACATAATCGAGCAAAATACCGGATGTGGCGTCGCTCGAACCATCGTCTACAATAATCAATTCAAGATTCCGGTGTGTTTGCATCAGGATAGAATCTATCGCATCCGCTAAATAATTTTGGCCGTTATGCACCGGCATGACAACAGAGATCAAAGGAGTGTTCATGTAACGGTATTTGCCGTAAAAAATGCCTAGGTATTGCAGCCATGTAGACAAATCCGGCAGACGTCCAAAATCTTACGTGCTGCCTGATGTCCAGATGACGCGAGGGCTACATCCATATCGTTTACCAGCAAATCTGCATAGGTTTCCCCCATTTGGCAAGGACGCAATAGCCCATAGGCGTCTACGTAAAGAAATCTTCCCGCTCCACAGGGACGATTGACACACTGAGGACCACGCAGAAATGCCGTCCAGTCCTGAAAACGACCAAACAATTTCAATCGGGGTTCCTTTTGCGCCCATTGGTGTAACTTAAAAAACAACGCCAGCAATTGGCGACGGTTTTCAATAGGTCTCGCGTAGGCAGGTAACTCCTGATTGTGATAATTATCCAGCGTAACACCCGAAAATTCATGGCGAAAACCCACAAATACACGAGAAGGCTTCATTTCGTCAAGGAGAAACTCCAAAGTTGGTACAATCGAATACAGGTTTACTTCCTGAATAACGGCGACAGGTTCAATTTTCACATTCGATTGGAATTCCTCCCGCAACGCCATTAGGCGACGGATATTCTCTAATACCCGGTCAAAGGCGTCTGCGCCACGAATTTGCTGCATTTCGTGAGGCACTATCGAATCAAATGAAACCCGAATTACCGAATCAGACCCCATCATTATTGATATGATCTCACGCATCATAGCAAGCGGAGTATGCCAAAGATTAGTACATAAAGTTACTTTTAGCCCCGATGCGACGGCGTCTCGCATAATATCCGGTAAATCCTTACGCAAGGTTGCTTCACCGCCGCTCAATGCCACACGTATAATACCCATTGCCACGGCGGGTTTAAACAAGCGATCCCGAATCTGCTCACGCCGCATTGGGCGTAGCGACGGCCTCCGATGGGCAAAGGTGACACACATCGGGCAACGCATGTCACAAGCGCCTAATAATTCTAACACCAACACATGGGGTTGTATTGCCGAGGGCAATGGCGGCGTTGTTGAGGATGTTTCTGTCACACTCATTTGTCTACCCCGGAATACCGTGCCAATAGGGTAAACCCTTGCGCCTCTTTAGCGCCTACCACACCATAAGCCCCATCTTGTAACCAGACGTGCGTATGTAAACCCCGGCCCAGTGTGGTAGCCGCACCGCAATACAGCGCCGCGGCAACGTCACGGCGGCGCAACATCCACCATGCCGCCAGTGCTCGGGGAAAGCACACCATTCGCCACGGTAATCCCTTGGTCGCCGCATCCACCGCCCATCGCACCTCCTCAATTCGGTAAACACGGGCTTCTCCCTGAATTTCCAGGCGGCGCACCGGTTGCCGAAACATTCGTGCCAGCCAGCGGTATGGTAGGGTATGAATCACTACCCATGCCAGAGCCAGAGCGAAAACGGCTTCAACCAGCAACCGTCTACGCCGCCATGGCAGATGCAGTAACCGTCTCAACCGGCTTATTTTACGCCGCATCAGTAATTACCTCGACCAAGCCAACTGTCTTTAAGCCTTCCAGCACTGCCAACACCTCACGCGCACAAACATCCTCGTCCACCTCATATAGCGCCAATAACCGGGCGCACAAATCGCTAATCAGTTGTGGGGTTTCCAACCATTGCCAGATTTGTCCGCTCACTTCGTTCAAACTGTAGCAACGACCGCTGATTTCATCAAGAGCCAATATATCCCTGTCGATAGGCGAGAACAGGACGTCTGCTCGACGTTGAACCCGACAGGTTAAACAGAGTGGTTTGTTGTTCATTGTAATACTCCGAATTAAATGGAAATTATCCTACCATAATATTCCTTGGCTGTTAATAATAATTGACATTCAAGCCGATACATAAATGTACTCAGGAGCCAAGCCGGCATGATAGCGTTCGTACATTTTCGTATACACAACTTCTATATGCCGGGTAAAGAGATGGGTGTCAAACAACGGGGTTGTTAACCGGTTATTGGCTAATTTTTGTTTTATTTCTTTCAGCTTGTCCGGATTATTTGCAAGCTCTATGGCAGCGGCCTCAAAAGATTCTGCCGTTGAGGTGATAAGTTCAGGCAGATGTATCGCATTAAGTAAGCTCGCCGCCACTCTGCTTGCAAAGGTATCGCCGATACAAGTTAATACCGGTGCTATATCGATTTCAAAACTTCTGGCGCTTCAAACATCCTAAGCATTAAATGACTACAGGGATGATCATGAAAATCAGATGAAAAATATCCAATTCTTATCTTATGCCAATTCAGGGCATTTCAGGCAAAGCAAGGCGTCGCCGCGGCCGTAGAACGCCTCCGCATAGTCCGGTTTAATCAGCAGCGCATTGGTTAAAACTATCCAATGCTTGTTTAGATTGTTTCATCTCTAGCAAGGTGTTGCCACGCTTGTACGGTATTTCATAGTTAGGCTTGGTCATGAAATGGTAGGAAATTGCTTTTCCCATGAGGATTACAATATAGCAAAAACAAAGAAAATTGCAAGGTATTTTGTAAAGTTTAAATAAATGCAAGGGAAATTGTAAGAAATGGTTTAGAGTTATAGGAGAAACTGGTGGGTTGTCATGCAGCGGGTAATGTGCAGCACATTACCCGATTTTTTTAAAAAAATGGTAAGCACCTCCCTGTTTCCAGCAGAAGAGTACAAGTAAAGGTTTCGTTTTGCACAACAGTGGTTTAACCTTGACATTAAAACAGCCGTTTTATACAATTGCTTGAAATGGATATTTTAATTCCTAATCCAAATACAATTGATACGGTACAGGCTAAGACGCGGCAACGGTTGTTGGACGCGGCGGGGGAGGTGTTTGCCGAGCAGGGGTTTCACAAGGCGACCGTGCGGGAGATATGTAACCGGGCGGGGGCGAACGTGGCGGCGATTAATTACCATTTTCGTGATAAGCAGGGGCTTTATACGTCCGTGCTGCAATATGCACACCAATGCTCCGCTGATAAATATCCGCCATATAACGGCAGCAATGCGCGCGTGGAGGAGCAGTTGAAGTTGTTTGCGCGGTCTTTCCTTTTGCGCATTTTTGACGAAGGACGCCCTGCATGGCACGGCAAGCTTATGTCGAGGGAGATGATAGAGCCGACCACGGCGCTTGACGCGCTTGTGGAAAACAACATCCGCCCCATCGCAAATCAGTTGGAGTCGCTTGTTGGGGAATATCTTGGGCAGGGGGCGAGCAAGCAATTGATTATCCTGTGCGCCAGAAGTATTGTGGCGCAGTGCGTCTTCTACCATCACGCCCGGCCGGTAATCAGCCGTTTATATCCCAACCAGCAGTATAATCTTGAAGAGGTGGAACTATTGGCTGACCATATCACGCGCTTTTCACTTGGGGCGCTGAAGGAGTTTAAGAAGCAATTGAAGGCGGTGAAAAAGTGAATTACGTCGCCTTGAAGATGCTTATCGGAAACCGCGCCAAATACCTGGGCATTATTGTGGGACTGACCTTTGCGTCGCTCCTCATTACCCAGCAGTCGGCCATTTTTATGGGACTCATGACGCGCACCTTCGGCTTCCTGTCGGACACCTCCATCCCCGACGTATGGGTGATGGACCCAAAGGTGCAGTATATCGACGATTTGAAACCGTTGAAAGAGACGGAATCGCTTCGCATCCGTGGCATCAAAGGCGTTGCGTGGGCCGTGCCTCTGTACAAGGGGCTACTCAAGGCGCGGCTTCCGAATGGGGCGTTCCAGACGTGTATCGTCGTCGGACTTGATGACGAGACGCTCATTGGCGGTCCACCGGCAATGCTGCAAGGGAAGCTGTCAAACCTGCGGCACAGTGACGCCATCATCGTCGATGGCGTTGCCGCAAAGGGCAGGTTGGCCAACGTTACGCGTGACGGGAAACGGGTGCCTTTGAAAATCGGCGACACGATGGAACTGAATGACCATCGCGCAGTCGTCACCGGGATTTGCGAGGTGAGCCGTACCTTTCAATCGCAGCCGGTAATTTATACCACCTTTTCCCGGTCGGTAGCCTATGCGCCGCCTGAGCGAAAGTTGATGTCTTTTGTTATGGTTAAGGCAAAGCCTGGCCAGGACCTTCAGGAGTTGTGCCAACGTATTCGCCGGACAACGGGTCTGGCCGCTTACACGAAAAATGATTTTAAGATGCTCACGGTGCGCTATTACCTGAAATATACCGGTATCCCCATCAACTTTGGAATTACGGTTTGTCTTGGCTTTATCGTGGGCATAGCAATCGCCGGGCAAACTTTTTACAACTTTACGCTCGATAATATCCGTTATTTCGGCACCCTGAAGGCGATGGGTGCGTCGAACCGTTTATTGCTGCGGATGATATTGCTTCAAGCATCTTTGGTAGGCAGTATCGGATATGGCATCGGCGTTGGGGTTGCTTCGGCGCTTGGCACGCTTTCCGGGAAGACGGAGCTTTCCTTTTATTTACCCTGGCAACTCCTGGTCTTTAGCGCAACGGCCGTTATGCTGATTTGCGCGATATCCGCCGTCGTCAGCATGAGAACGGTGCTGAAGCTGGAACCGGCGATTGTTTTTCAAAACTAACGAGATTAGGCATTTCTGCTTTACAAAAAGCACAGGCAGGATGCCTGTGCCACTAAAAGGAGATGGCTTGGTGAAAATAATGTATAGGAATTCAAAGTTAGGCCTGAAAGGCCGACAAGATATAGCGGGGGGTGAAGCCCCCTGGAAAGATGATAAAAAAATACAAGCCCCGAAGGGGCGATATTGGGGACAAAATAACGGTTCATTCGGTATTACGCCCTTTCAGGGCTTGTTGGTTTTTCCGTGTCCCCAGGGCGTTGCCCACAGGTTTATACACATCTTTCCGCTCAAGTGTATGAACGAGATGTGAAGAATGCCATGTTGCGTGCCGTCAGGGCTAAAGCCCGAATTGGCGTGTGTCTGCACCCCAGCCTGAAGGCTGGGGTTAATGAACGGCAGATCGTAGATAACTCCGTATTGCTTGTGTCCAAACCATCCGGCCATTGCCCCAGCCTTTAGGCTACGATTCGTGATGGACCTACGTGTATAGCTGCCGTAGCGCTTTTGTATTAACCCCAGCCTTCAGGCTGGGGTTCGTGATGACAGCTGAATGGGCTTTAGCCCTGACGGTAATGGGGCGAAGGCATGGCATTCGTTAAAACTATGGTACATGTAGTCTGGGGTACAAAAAAACAGAGGACATTATTCGGCTAAAGATATCAGGCCGTTAATCGTAAGCCATATCAAAAGATGTGTATAAACCTAAGGGCGTTGCCCTGGGCTATGGTATTTCGCCCCTTCAGGGCTGGTTATATCATTCCATTTACCAGGGGCTTCACCCCTGGCTATACACTTTCAGCCCTTCGGGCCTGCTGTAGAGCGAAGAGGTTCTTCGCTCTGCTTGAAAAGAAACGGTTGCTGAACGAAGTACCACTTCGTTCTACAAGTTAAAGGTGCAAGGCTAAAGCCTTGCCCTACGTATAAACAGATACAGATTTTTATAACTATGACAACAACCAACACCATTGCAGTCCAATGTAAAGGGGTAACCAAGGTCTATGGCGCCGGCGGCACGCAGGTACACGCGTTGCGCGGCGTGGACATTAATATCCACACCAATGAATTGATGATGATGGTGGGGCCGTCCGGTAGCGGGAAGACCACGCTCATCTCGATTATTGCCGGCGTTCTTGATAGATGCGGCGGCGAATGTAAGGTTTTTGGACATGACTATCAAACGATGAGTAACAACGAAAAGGCGAACTACCGCAGAAAAAACATCGGGTTTGTTTTTCAAATGTTCAATCTGCTGCCGACGTTAACCGCGGCGGAAAACGTCGCCGTGCCGTTGCTGATCAACGGGGTTAAAAGGCGCGATGCGTTTGAAAGGGCGCGCAGTCTCCTTGATCGTGTGGGGATGGGCGACCGCACGCACTCGCTTCCCTCCCAACTATCGGGCGGACAGCAGCAGCGCGTTGCCATTGCCCGTTCATTGCTGCACAATCCGAAACTTATTGTTTGTGACGAGCCGACAAGCGCCCTCGACCACGTGACCGGCCACAAGGTTATGGAGTTGTTACGCGAGATGGCCGTCGGTCCCGACCGCGCCTTTGTTGTCGTTACCCACGACGCCCGTATCTTTGAATTTGCAGACCGTATAGCTAAAATGGATGATGGCCATATTATCGACATTAAAAATGCCCATCGTCATTCTTTACCTAAAAAAGCACCATAGGAGATATTATGATATTTAAATACCTGCTTCCCTTTCTGGCTGTGCTTGGCATGGGGTTCGCCATAGTAACGGTTGTGAACGGCAGCAAAACTATTCCCTCGGCGCAACCTGTTGTTGACCCAACGGTGATGCTCTTTGAGTCGTCCGTTGCCGGTGCCGGCATTGTTGAGGCCAATACGGAAAATATTGCCATCGGCACGCTGGTGGCCGGGGTTGTCTCGAACGTTTACGTTTCGGTGGGCAGCAAAGTAAAGGCCGGCGACCCACTCTTCAAAATAGATGACAGGGACTTATCGGCGCAACTGCTGGTGAAAAAGGCCGCACTGAAGGTGGCCGAGTCCGGCGTCAATGTGGCAAAAGCAACCCTTGCTGACTTGAAGCGCCAACTGGCGCTTGCAGAAAGCATATCGGATAAAAGGGCTATCAGCGTTGAAGACCTGGATAAGAGGCGCTATGCGGTCCGGGTTGCTATGGCAAAAATGGTGCAAGCACGGGCAGAGATAGTATCGTCAAGGTCACAGGTGATGGAGGTGGAAACCAACTTACAGCGACTGACGGTGTGCGCGCCTTGTGACGGAATGGCATTGCAAGTGAAGATACACGCCGGGGAATTTGCCCATGCGGGTGTGCTGCAGACGTCCCTGATCCTCTTCGGCAACATTGAACCGTTATGCGTCAGGGTTGATATAGACGAGGATGATGCATGGCGCGTCCGTCCTGAAGCCCCCGCCACAGCATTTCTTCGCGGCAATCGTGAAATCAAAGTCTCGCTGAAATTCAGGCATTTTGAGCCTTACGTCATCCCAAAAAAGTCTCTCACGGGAAGTAGCGTCGAACGTGTCGATACGCGTGTGCTGCAAGTGGTCTATATCATTGAACACGCAGATATGCCGATTTTTATCGGCCAGCAAATGGACGTGTTCATTGAATCGGTGGAGCGTCCTTCAGCTTCATATACGTCGTCAAGGGAGAAACAATCAGAAGCTGCTGGGGTTAAGCAATGAGCGGCAATGAATCCATACAAAACCATCAACGGAAAGGCACGGTATGCAATCGTGATTATTATTTAACGTGGCCGTTAAAAAAATCGGCCGCCTGGCTGCCGTTGCTGGTGATCGGCTTGCTTGTCACAGGGTGCGCCGTTGGGCCGGACTACCGTTCGCCTGACCTATCCATGCCGGAATCCTGGAGTGAACAATCAGCGGACAAGGCAGTGATTGCGCCCGTTTCTATCGCCCAGTGGTGGAAGGCATTTAACGATCCCATGCTTGATTCCCTTATCGCACAGGCCGTGGAGTCAAACCACGACCTCCGGATCGCAGAAGCGCGCATCCGTGAAGCGCGCGCATTACACAGGGTTACGGCATCCGATTTGTGGCCAACCGTAAACACCGCCGGATCGTATTCCCGCAGCCGGCGAAGCATCGGTAACACATCGATTCCCCAGGCCGCGCCGGTGGAGCGCAACCTTTTCCAGACGGGCTTTGACGCCAGTTGGGAAGTCGATGTCTTTGGCGGCAGTCGCCGTGCTACGGAGGCTGCGAAGGCCGATATTGACGCCGCCGTAGAAAACCGGCGCGACGCACAGATCACCTTGCTGGCGGAGGTTGCCCGCAATTACATTGAGTTGCGCGGATTACAACGAAGGATGGATATTTTTTCGTCTAGCGTACAGATGCAGGAGGACGCGGTATCAATTATCAGGGCAAAGTACCAGTCCGGTCTGATCAGCGAGCTTGACTCCGTGCAGGCCGAGTCCCTGCTCGCTTCTACCAAGGCGCAGATACCGGCTTTGGAAAATTCCATAAAACAGACCATTCACCGTATCAGTGTTTTGTTGGGTAAAAACCCCGGCGATATGACGTCCAGCCTGCTACCAAAAAAGCCGATCCCCATCTCGACGTCGGAGATACCTGCGGGATTGCCTTCTGATCTCCTGCGCAGGAGGCCGGACGTCCGTTACGCGGAACGGTCTCTGGCCGCGGCAACAGCGCGTATAGGCGTTGCAAAGGCCGAGTTGTTTCCGCGATTTTCACTAACGGGAAATTTCGGACTGCAAGCGGAAGAATTGAGAATAATCCCGATGACGGGGATTAGCCGTTATTGGTCTTTTGGCCCGGCCATTCGCTGGCCGATCTTTTCCGCCGGACGTATCCGGGCCAACATCCGTGCGCAAGGCGAGCGGCAGACGCAGGCGCTGCTCACCTACGAAAAGACGGTGCTGCTTGCCCTTGAAGACGCTGAAAACGCCCTGGTTGCATGCGATACCGAGCAGGTGCGCCGCCGCAACCTTTACGATGCAGTTGCAGCCAGCCAACGCTCGGTTGAATTGGCTACCGAACTGTACATAAAGGGCATGACGGGATTTCTCAACGTCCTGGACGCAAGGCGTTCACTGCTCCAGACAGAAGACGAGCTTGCCCTAAGCGAACGCGCCGTATTACAAAACCTCGTATTCCTCTACAAAGCCCTCGGCGGCGGGTGGGAAGTAAGGGGATAAGCGGTTGTCTACATGATCCGTAATATCCTAAAGAAACAGCGAGAATCAAGAAAAACTCAATTTCCCAAAGTGCTTTGCGGACCTCACATACAAATCCTCCACTTTTTTTCTAGCCCAGGGGGTTTTTCTCAGAAATGCCAGGCTGGATTTGATGCTTGGATCATGGTTAAAGCACCGGATATCAATGCTCCTCCCCAATTCTTCCCAACCGTAATGTGCTACCAACCGGGTAAGAACCATTTCCAGCGTGATTCCGTGCAGGGGATTGTTGGGCTGCGGATCAACATTTCGCTCATTATCAACAGTCATACATTTTTTCTCACGTTACGAACGCTTCACTTCGCGTCACTATTATTGCTTAGCCTAATACCATCATCCTCAATCGTAAGTATCCTTTTTTTATAAAGGGCGCCGACGGCCTTTTTGTATGTTTTTTTGCTGATCTGGAACAATGAATAAATCTTTTCCGGGGGGCTTTTATCCGTTACCGGAATGAACCCGCCTTGCCATTGCAGGGCAGTAATAATGGTATTCGCTACTTCATCGACCTTTTCATAACCGGGTTTGTGCAGGCTAAGGTCTATTTTGTTATCCGACCGTATTTTTCTAATAAACCCTTTTATCTTCTGCCCCCTCTTTAACGGCTGAAACACGTCGTTAAAATGAAGCACACCCCAATGCGCATTGTTTATAATGGCCTTGTACCCAATGTCGGTCTGATTGCATATAAACAATTCCACCTCCTGCCCCTCCCGAAGGCCGCTGGTTTCCCGGTCAAGATACTTATCCAGCTTTGAAGAGGCAGCGATGCGGTTACTGTTATCGAGATACACCCTGACGATATATGATTTCCCCTCCTGCATCTTGGGCTTTTGTTCGCTATAAGGTGCCAGGATGTCTTTGGGTAACCCCCAGTCAAGGAACGCCCCGACAGGGGTAATCGAAAGTACCTTGAGTAAGGCAATCTCGCCGACCATGGCGTAAGGACGTTCCGTTGTGGCGATAAGACGGTCTTCCGAATCAAGGTAGATAAAAACCTCAAGTACATCGCCAATCCTGCAATTTCGGGGGACGTACCGATGCGGCATCAGTACCTCGCCCAGATCTCCACCGTCAAGATAAACACCGAAGTCCACCTTCTTGACAACCGTAAGTTCATTCACTTTTCCGATATCAGCCATTTTATAATCTTCCTATTCAAACAAATATTCATCACTCTCACAAATTCACATTATTATACTTCTGCACAGGATGTTTAACAACATCCAAAACCACATTCAGAGGAATAAGGAGAAATCACAATGCCAACCGGGGACGGTTGACCTACCGACAAAACCGATTTTCGCGCAAAAACGCAAAGAATGGATGAATAGTACAATATAGATTAACCAGATACCCAGGAGCATAATGGATTGCTGTTATAGAATTCACGGCTTATACTTTTCTTTGCGGCTGTGTTTCTCATACGATTAGGCTAAGTTTACCCACCTTTTGATTTCTTAACTTAACACCTATGCTCTTTCCCCCTCGCCGTGTTCCGTCATATACCTTGACTTTGCCTTGTTGCTCGCGTAAAATTCCTATAATTTGCCTTTCGCCCCGGCGAAGCCGCAAAGTAACGCCTATTTTTTTGGAGGGCTTGACAAACGTCCCCGCTTGTCATAACAAAATTCCTTATTCAGGGGAATAGGGAAAAATCATAATGTCAACCGGGAACGGTTGACCTACCGATTTCTTTTAACCATATTTGATAGGGATATGATCATGCCCAGAAGATATATATCCGGCCTAAAAAGCGGTGAAACGATTGAGGAGGTTTTCCTCGTCCTGAAAAAAGAGGTGCGGGAGACACGTGAAAAGAAGCCTTACCTCAACCTGCAATTGGGCGATAAATCCGGTTTTCTTGATGCAAGAAAATGGGATACTACGCCCCAGCTTACGAATAGCTTTCAGCAAGACTCCTATATCAGGATAAAAGGGGTCGTCGAGACCTTTAACGGCGCCATGCAAATCAAAATCGTTGAACTCTGCCCCGTTGACGCTGCAAAGGTGCAGAAGGGTGAATTTATCCCCTGCACGGACAAAGATGTCCCTGCGATGTTGGCGGAACTCAAGGCGATCATTGAAACCGTACAAGACCCCTATCTTTTAAAATTATTACAAGCCTTTTTTAACGACGAGGCCTTCTGTAAGACGTTTTCCACCACGCCTGCCGCTATGCAGTTCCACCACGCCTATCTGGGCGGGTTGTTAGAGCATATCCTCTCCGTAGCAAAACTGGCGATTACTTTTGCGCCCCACTACCCCAATATCAAGAGGGATTTGCTGATTACGGGCGTTATTTTTCATGATATCGGGAAGACTCGGGAGCTGTCATGCGAACGCAGTTTTCAATACACGGACGAGGGGTTGCTTACGGGTCACCTCATTTCCGGAGTTCTCATGATCCAGGAACGGGCAGCGAAAATTAACGGATTCCCACAAGACCTGCTCAACGTCCTCTTCCACCTGGTCTTGAGCCATCACGGGGAATACGAATG
>JACVXV010000104.1 GCA_015661205.1 Candidatus Brocadiaceae bacterium | reverse complement strand
GGCGCTGTTGAAAATCGCGCTCTGCAGGGCGCCCGCCTTGAGCAGCGCCTCTTCCGCCTGCTTGCGTGCAGTGTTGTCAGTGCCGATCAACAGATAGCCGATAATTGCGTTTTGAGCGTCGCGCAGCGCCGTGACTGACACAACCGCCGGGAAGCGGCTGCCATCCTTACGGATGTAGGTCAGCTCGTAGATGTCCTCAATGCCGCGCGAGGCCTTGAACACCAATGCCTCAAAGCCCGGCGTAATCGGCGTAGAGAGCTCGACGCTCAACGCCTTGGCACGCACGATTAATTCCTGTGGGTCGGAAATATCGGCCGGCGTGATCTTGTTCAGGACGTCGGTGGCCGCGTAGCCCAGCATGCGCTCGGCGCCGACGTTAAATATTTGAATAACGCCCTTCTCGTCGGTGGCGATACTCGAAAAGTTGGCGCTGTTCAAAATCGCGTTCTGCAGCGCCCCTGTCTTGAACAGGGCTGCTTCGCGACTGACTTCGGAGATGTTTTCCCCCATATCGACGTCGTAGAGAACGTCAGAATTTAAAACTTTAGTGGACATGGTGTACCTCCGTACAAGTAATGAAATAATCTTAAAGGCAAATCAATCGGCCTGGGTTGCTCAAACAACACAGATTTTTGATTATTACATCCCACAATTTATTTTAGATTTTCAGTCGCAGTTCACGTAGTACCAGATGGAAAAAGCAATTTCCTCTCATCTATTCGAGGAATTCAATGCGCTTAACATAAGCCTCGGCCTTTCCTCCACCTCCAGTTGTAGTAGTGTCAACCTCAAGACATAAACCAGATATTGCGGGAGCCTCTTTTTTGTAATAGGTTTGAAACGCACTAGTCAAATCAAACTCTGAAATTACCGTTTCTTTAAGCTCCGAATTTCCTACACAAACAAAACGCCCACCGGCCTGAAAATACCTCCCTTTGTAAGGTAGGTTAATTTCGTCAGCTTCGCCGAGAAACAGGCTTATGAAATAAGGTAAATCCGGTATCATAAAACACCCACTGGACAAATTTTCTGAACCAAAAAATATATAACAACTCACGGCTTCATTCCTATTTCCTCTTTCAAAGGAAGCATCCTTTGGGTATTGAATAATGCCCCATTCAATTCTCACTTTAGAAACTTCCACAAGAATGATATCCTTACAAACAATAAAACCTCTGACGGGTTGCTTGGTTTTAATAAACAACACACCATTATCAATGGATAATTCAATTTCCGTATGATACTTAGCTGATCCCTCACAACTAAGCCCCTTCGATTCCAACCATTTACGGACAGAACCTCCTGAATAATTTGAAAAATCGATTACATATTTTACCTTCTGAACCTTTTCATTGTCTTGTTTTCCCAGACAGTGGTCCTTAGCCTCTTGGGATGACTCCAGGGTCTCATCTCGTTTATTTTCTTCAGAAAAAACGTTTCCACTCAAAACAAATATTACTACACATGTGATGCTTGCAATAAAACTTTTCATTTTCGTTTCCTTTCATGGAAAATAATGAAAGGTGGGAAGTTGGGATTTAAAACACCAACCCCAACTTCCCTACCACTAAGATTCCGCCCAACTCATGGGCTACGATTTTACCATACCCTGCTTATATCACTTTCAAGTGTTTCGATGCGGCCGGAAGTCTCTCCTTTTTCTACACTAGTGATCGGACGGTCTTTTATCCGTTGCAAAAATTCCCTTCTGATTTTCAAATTGTACGTCGAAACAGATAGCCAGTAATCTTTATCCAGAACACTTATACTTGTCCATATATGTTGGGTTTTGTTTTTCAGTACAACATACATAAACGAAGCCCAACGCGTAGCCATTGCTTTACTTGAAATAGGAAACGACGTGGGCTATGCCCGCCTTAAGGTCATCCACAACCTTATCCGTGGTATCTTTGACCTTCTCCCACGCATCACCACTTGCTTCCTCCACCGCCTTCAGCTTTTCAGAGGCCATACGCTGTTTGTCGCGTAATTTATCGAGTTCCTGGGCGTACTTGAGCTTCACGTCTGCCCCTGCGTTCTCAGCCTTCGCAGCCAATAGGTCAATCTGTGCTTTCGACTCTAGCAGTTGCTTCTTCATCTTTTGCTTGTACGCATCTTGCGTTTCCATGGCCTACGTTCCTTTACTTAGTAGTTCTTTACAAAACATGGCCTTTCACGGCCACTTGGTAATAGCCTTACCATGATTAACATCTTATTTTTACTTTCCATTCACGTTTAGAATCGCCCCAACAACACGAGTATCAGTATGATTACTACAACTATCCCAAGCACTCCGCTGGGTGTATAACCCCACGACCGGCTATGTGGCCAGGTTGGGATTACTCCCAAAAGCATCAGTATCAAAACTATAATTAAGATTGAGCCAAGTGACATATTTGTTCTCCCGTTAAAAAAGGTCAAACTACAGTACATTTCAAAGCACGTTGGCTTTTAGCCGGCTTATTTCACGGACATTTTGTTTTTAACCGCTTTGACTCCCTCGACTGATCTCGCTACTTCCACCGCCCTGGCGGCAGCTTCAGGCGAATCCACAAAACCGCTCAACTGCACAACGTCCTTGAATGTTTCAACGTTGATCTGGAGAACCTTAAGCATCGGGTCGTTATATATCGCCGCCTTGACCTTGGACGTGAGGACAGAAGAATCAATATACTCTCCGGTGCTTTCACGCTTTGAGTTCCCGGCACAGCCGAGACTGCCGGCAATACACCCAACCAAAACAAATCCTGCAAAAAAACGCTTAATCACCTTTGCCTTATCCATAATTTCTCCTTCTAGTAGCATGATAAAATACTTCTCTGAAATGACGGGCGGAATGCATTTCCTTGCCCCTTTCAGCACAAAATTATTTAAAATGAGAAATAGCGTCGTTGCAGGACGTCTTCAAATTTTCCAACACCGCATCCATTCCGGATTTTACGTCTTCCCAGGCATCCGCGCTTCTCGATTTGAGGTCACCTAATTTGGTTTGCGCCTCTTCTTGCTTCTTTCGTAATCCTTCAATTATCTCGTTGTACTTGTCTTTGGTATCTGCCCCAGCTTGCTCGGCCTTTGACTGTAGGCCCTTTATCTTGTTATTGATGTCGTTCAATGTAGACTCAGCATCCTTCTGGTATTTCTCTTTTTGCTGTGCCACGTAATTTTTTGTTGTTTCAAGGGCTTCTCCCGTTTCACGTTTAACGTCCTTTGCCGTTACCGTACCGATTACTTTTTCGGACGTTGCACGTTTGGCATCATCTACCGTCGTTTTGGTTTCCATTATTCCATGCGTCTTCTTGCTACAAGCAGTTATAAAAAGCATTGGAACAATTATTGCCGCCACAAATTCAATCTTTTTCATATTTTTACAGCCCTTCCGGTGCAACGCACCATTAAAAATCACCTAAGCGTTTCCCACTTAATTAACCGATATGACAGCGCTTTCCCATGTCTAAATAACCCATTCATAAATATATTTGGTTTTAATCTTTTCCTGCAACCGGTCATCGACCGATTGCAGGAATTAAGTGATATCATTGCTACGGTTGATTTGACCCACGCAACAATCCCACTAGCCCAATAATAGACGCAACAGCGCCGCCTACCAACATCCATATAGCCTTGTCGGTAGGTGAGCCGGTGAAAAATCGTGAAATGTCAGAACTAAATGACTTTGCAGCGCTGACGCCAATGATAATAAACAGGATACCCCCGCCAAGAATTGCAAATGAGACCAATTTGTTCATAGAAAAATCCTCCTTTCATTTTTTTGTTAAGTATTTAAAATTCTCATCTTTATTATTTTGACTATTCCATTTCTTCTCCATCCTCGAATGCCTTGACGAGAACCGTTTCATAGCCATGTGGCAAGGCACGGATTACGTCGTCAGCCCCCGAGCGGCGCTTGGCAGCTAACGACAAGCGCGACACTCTTTTCCCCTATTTCCCCCCTAAGAGAGGAATGGCCGCATTCCGTAGGTATGCTCGATAAGCTCGATAAACCTTGGGACATCCGTATCCACCATGGATAGAGGGCTTTTTCCCCCAGAAACCTCACCATTGAGGAAAAACCGCTGGACTCTCTCCTTATGTATTTCAAGTAGATCGCAAATAGCGTGAATCTCGTACAAGACATCTTTAGTGGAGACACCCTCCCTTTGCAGATATTCCTGCTTTGTCCAACCCACGCTATCGTCATTCTCTGCGTTTGGTGGTGAATCCGGGAAACGGCCCTTTCTTTTGACCACACTTATCAGATAGCGCGAATCAAATTCTTCATACATACATTCTTGCACATCGAAAACGCCACCCAATTCGCGAGACAGAGAGTCTACCGTATGGCTTCGGATATACAGTCCAAAAGAGAGCTTCTCTTCACACGCATCCATCGGTGAAAAGTAGTGGTCCAATCGGCATTGGTTTATCAGCCAATGAACCATGGATTCTGGATACCCAAGATTCGACATCCTGTACCAGAAGGAGGCATATTTTTTGCGGGTTGCAGCGATAAACCCTTTTCCATTGTTATTCAATGTGTTTGCGAGGCCTCTTTGAAGAGCCAACGCCTGAACCAGGGAAGGCTGAAATCCATAAAATTCCAATAAAAAACCATCAAAATATCCTGGCGAAAAACCGATGTTGTCAACATCCATGCAAACTGCCTGAAAGGGAAGCTTGAGATATTCTGCCCACTCATTTGCAATTCCAACCAGTTGTTCGTCCGTATCAATTCCGATAACCTCATAGCCTCTCTGCGCCCAGCCGAGGCATTCTGTTCCAGCGCCACATCCTACATAAAGCAAGCGGCTGCCAGGCTCAACCCGTGAGAAGATAAACTCGTCGCGTGGCGTGTATCGAAATTGGGGAACCTCGCCATTTTTTCGCGACTCTTCCAATTGCCTCTTACTTCTTTGGTAGAACTTCTCAAGGTTAATTTTCCATCGTTCGATGCACGCTTCAGCAATCTCCGCGGGTGTTGCTATGGTACAGGCAATGCCTAATAGAACCTTCTGCAGAGCGTCGTCAAAATCCCAGAAAAAATGTTTATCGCTGTTTGTTTTTCCCTTGTATAGTGTATCTGCGTGCTTCGAGAAGCGGAGAAATGGCTTCATTGGAGGCGCATAGACAGAAATTCTCCACGATAAGTCAAGAATGCGCTTCAAGGTGTTTTTGCCGTCGTCGGTATACTGCTTATCCATGGTCACGCGGCATCCCTCATAAAAATTCCGGCATAAGAAAGGACGCCGGGTGTATCAATACGAAACTTTCTATGCACGAGACTATTTACAGCACGGGTGAAATAGGTACTCTGTGGTTCCAAGCATTTTTAATCCGTTGGGGTTTTCGGATTTTTATGGAAAAAAACAGCAGAAACCACAGATTACACAGATTAAAAGCATAGAAGTCCAGTTAGTGTTAACAAAAGCCATTGATACAGCCAACTCGATTACTTAGGGTGTTGGCATTACCATGTATGGTATCTTTGCGCCAGGTACTATGAGAACAATCTGTGCAATCTGTGAAATCTGTGGTTTCAAGTTTTTACATTTTGCCTTATTTGTGTAAGTCTTTCTTCGTGACCCGATAATAATTCGTGAAAATCCGTGTAATTCGTGTTTTTAGTCGTTAAACGCTTTTTGGTTGCGGCTTTGCCGCGCCAGGTGTTCCGTGGTTCCAATCGTTTTTTAAACCAGAATCCTTTTTACATCACCGAGATCATCAAGCCCTCACCGGTAATACTGAGCTTGTGTTTCAAACAAATGTGCATAAGTTCCCCCACAATGAAGCAATTCATCGTGAGTGCCTCCTTCGATGATTCTTCCCTCCTTCAGCACATAGATGCGGTCAGCCATCCTGACGGTAGAAAAGCGATGACTGATCAGGATGGCTGTGCGGCCAGAGGCCAGTTTGCGGAAATTCTGAAAAACTGCATACTCGGCCTTGGCGTCCAGAGAACTGGTCGGTTCGTCAAGGATGATAATCTGCGCATCACGCAGGAACGCCCGGGACAGCGCCACCTTCTGCCACTCGCCAATGCTCAGTTCCTCCCCATCCTTGAACCGCTTTCCCAGAATCGTATCATAGCCATGAGGCAAGGAGCTGATGACGTCGTCAGCCCCTGAATTGCGCGCTGCAGCAATGATGCGTTCATGGTCAGGCGGAAGGAGGGTATTCCCAAGCCAGATGTTCTCCCGGGCCGTCAGATGGTACTGTGCATAGTCCTGGAAAATAACGGTAATTTCGCGTCTTAGCGCTGCTGTATCAAACTGGCGCAGTTCTGTCCCATCTATGGTAACGGAACCAGCCGTTGGATCATACAACCGGCACAACAGCTTGCTCAAAGTTGTTTTTCCTGATCCATTCTCACCCACTAAAGCGACCACATCTCCCGGCTTAATGCTAAGGGAAATATCATCGAGAACCTTCCTGCTTCCCGTTGGATACTGGAAACTGACATGGTTAAATACGATACCCGTTTGCATCGGTTGAGGAATGGGTTTGCCATCCAACGGTTCTATGACCTTTCGTTTTAGGTCAAGAAACTCGTAGAGATTGGAAAGGAACAGATTATTTTCGTACAGTCCGGCCAGACCGCCCAGCGCCTCCTGAAGAAAACCCTGCCCGCGCTGAAAGGCCATGAAATACATGATCAGATCGCCCATAGTGACGCCGCCATACACCGCCTGATAAGCGACAAACGCAAATGAACCGTAAATCGCCAGGGATGCGCTGGTCTGAGCAACCAAATCAGCGGCTGATCGCCTGGCCGCGATTCTGAGTCTTTCCCCGCGAAGTTTCCGGCGAAGAGCGCGAAAGCGGTTCACGAACAGAGTACCAAGGTTAAACAGGCGGATTTCCTTGGCGTGGCTGCTATCGGTAAGCATACTATTCAGGTAGTTGGCCTGCCGTTCCGTGGACGTCTGTTCGCGTTGCTGGCGATATATCTTACCCGCGTATCTTAATTGCACGGCAATACCGGGGATGACGGCCGCGAACAGGATTGCTGTGATAATCCAGTTAAATGAAAAGAGCAGCACGGACATAGCTATTAAGGAGATGCCGTTCTGTCCCATCTGCACTAAGCCATTCACGATATGAGTGGGACGAAAAGGCGCCTCTTGTTGGGCGCGTTGGAGTGTGTCGTAGTATCGCGCACTCTCATAATACTCCAGGTCTACCTCAATGGACTTGGCGTGGAGGACATTGTTCATGTAATCCGTAACGGCCATGGACTGGCCCTGGCTGATTAGTTTAGCAATAGATCGGGTCCTGGCGGCGAACACCGTAACAGCAGCCATAAGAACTATGTAAAAAACCACATGTTTGAAAGCCGCACTTTTGTCGGGAGCCGCCAGCCCGGCAGTTACCGTGTCCACCATGAGCTTCATGAGATAAAGCGGCAATAACGGCAGCGTCCCTTGCACCACAAGGAGAACCCCGTTTGCCATGGTCCAGCCTTTCGCGCTTTGCCAGACAAAACGCAACGCGCGACCGAGCTGCAACATGCACTGTATTTTCAGTTTTGCCGGGACAGCCTGCTCTTGAGGGTTCTTTGTCAAAGGTAATTATCCAACACCTTTCTGGTTTTAGTGATTGTGACTAATTATAACCTAAGCGGTAGGAAAGCTGTTTTAAATTAGGCCTTCGGCGACTTTTTTGATGTAGGACGAAGTGCCACTTCGCCCGTGACGAAGCAATCGCTTCGTTCTACAACTTTGAATTTCCTATACGTGAATTTAGCTCCGTAGGAGCGACCTGTTATTTTTGCCAAACACGCAGACGCTTATTGAAACGCTGTGTTTTTTTAACGTCCCGTAGGGACAAAATATTGGTAGAAATAGGAACATTTGTCCCTCCGGGACAAAATGCAAATTTACAAAAAATCGGAAATGCTCCCGATTGCAACAAAGGTAGGTCATGAGTCCTCGCCTGACATTGCGATGACAAGCGGAGACGCTTGCCCTACCGCTGCTTTGTGCCACTAAAAGAAATCTTCCGAAAAAAGCGAAGCTGGAGCTTGGGAACGAGAAAAAACCTTCAGCCTTCGGTCTATCCACCTGTATTACTCATGTTTCTTTACGATGGCTTACCTTAAGCGCCTGCTCTATCTCTTGCCAAAAGTCGCCGGTTAAACTGATGTGGAGCACGTGTGTGGGTACGACCTGGGCCAAGGCACAAAGGTTATTGAACCGTTCCAGGTGCAGGGCGCAGGCTTCTTCTTTTAATAGTCCCGATGAGATGAACATGGATGACTGTCTCGCGCTCTCCACGAGCAGGCTGACAGCACGCCCGGGGCCTATTCGTTCCACCCGATCTTCAAACGCCTGGTCCAGGAAAAAGATGCCCTTGAGAGGCACCGCGCTTTGCACGTCCCACGCGCCGCCCGTCCCCCCGTCCAGAAAACAGCTCCAGGTGGGCCAGGGGTGCGCCCAGTAGCTACCTTGCGGGTCCCGCACTACCATCGTTGTATCGTCGCACAGCGAGCGCCACGGGGCCGGAAACCGGTTGCTGGCAGTGGTCTTTCCCGTCCCGCTTGGCGCAGCCAGGATCACACCAATGCCGTCCCGTTCAGCGAGCGCGCCGTGCAAGAAAACACCTCCGCGGGCATGCACTTCGTGAACTAAGACGAGCGATAATCTCACAAGATTTACGATCAGCATGTCCTCGTGATTGCATGGACTTAGAATGCAGACCAAAACGCCGTCCTTATCTGGTGCCAACGGAACACAATACTCCGACACGGACATGTGCGCGTCAACCAAGACGAGAAGACGACGCACAATGCCATGATGATGCGGTTCGACTGCGCCTGTCCTGCTCGTCCCAAACGTAGCCGGGGGAAGCGAAGCCGAAGATATCATCACGCGCAACTGCATCGCTTTACCCAGTTGCGAGATGATAGATGCTGCCGCCTCGTCCCCGGCAGCAATGACCCAACGGCTCCCATCAGCCAGGTCGAGGTTATACTGCAATCCCTGCGGAAATATATCGTTCAAGGTTCGCTGTCCCCAATCAAACAGAATAAGCCGGTTCGGTACTCATCTTGCTGCATTTGGAGCGCTCGCTCATCCACAAGCAAACGAAATGGCCGTCGGATATGCCATTGACGTTTCTGGTCATCGTATCGCCCGATGATATGTTGCCCCAATAGAAGCCGAAACTGATCCCGACCTTGGGTTTGGAAGACAACAACTCGCGGCCGGAATGGAGCAGGTAACAACCTGGCGATCAACCCGCAGCTAGATAGGGCGTAATAAAGGGGGCGTAGCAGATGAGACACGCCATTAACAAGGATGCGTCGCCAATGAAGCCGGCGGCTTCTCCACCGGCCTTGTAAGCCTCCCGCGATCTCCCGCCGCTTCTGTCCACGCCAGACGGCCACCACCTGACCTTTAATGTCCTTTGGCTGCAAAAGAAAAATATCCTCCTGGGTGTTGTTGTCGCCGAGTGTGGATATACCTGCGGGGGTCACACGTATAATGCGGTGTACGATCGGCTGATAAGCCTTCGGTGGCAAAAAAAATGCCACGTCGCCAACGCGCAAGGGCCGGCTGTCATAAGGCATGATCTCCATGAGCTCCGGCTCGCGCAGAGTCGGATTCATGCTGGGTCCGACATAAGCAGCGAAGAACATGGCCCCGGGGATATTCCCGTTACCATACTGCAACTCTGCATCGGTATTGCCTATCGTGATAAGCGAAGACGACAATTTCTTGATAATTCAACCTCCAAATATATTTAAAATCCAATCTGTGTCTGTTTTTTTCAGAAAAAACGAACGCAAACAAACACCAATACGGCAAAGACAATTCATCGCTGAGGACGCGGAGAACGCAGAGAAACAACGACAACTTTTAACCGCTAATACACGCTACTGGGTTTCTTTATTAGCGTTCATTAGCGTTCATTGGCGGTTTGATCTGGAGTTCTTTCTGACGAGCCTTTTTTCTCCGCGCCCTCTGCGGTGAATTTGTTTTTCCCTGTAATTGGAACTATAAAATTCTACAATCGTTAGACTGAAGTTGTAAAAGTTATTTATTTAGAGTCCCTAGCCGTTACCACCATTTTTTTGGGTTACGGCAAAAATACGCCTAACCCAACCTACATTCTACATTCTCCCGTTATCGACGTAGTCCTGAATCGCCGTCTGAAGACGACTCCTACCCTTCAGTCTTCAGCCTTCAGCCTTCGGTCTATCCAACTGTTCCCAGACGTGAAGTTGGAAAGAGACCCGCCTCTTCCGCCTCTTCACAGAACCAGTATGGCGCCCACAGGCTGCCCTTGCTGTAGTAGTTCTGGGCAACGCACGAGCCCAGGCAGCGCCTCTTCATCAGGCAGCGGCCGCAGACACCTTCCAGTCGCTCGGGCAGTCCCTCCCGCAGAGACTTCAAGATGGCGTTTTCTCGCCATACCTCTTCCAGCCTGTCCTTCCCTACCGCGCCAAAAACCATATCCGGCACCTGTTCACCGATGCCACACAGGGCATAGTGTCCGCTGGCGATGACACCCAGGATGCCGTGGATACCGCAGGCATTACACCCATCCCCGCTGGCTATGCTATGGAGGGCTTTAAAAGCGTGTGGGTAATGAAACATGAGCTTCAACTTGGTCTTGGGCGCAAGTTCATGTTCCACATGCCGCCCCAACTCAATGAGGCTGGCGATGCTCAGGGTCTCCTGGTTTTCGTGCAACTTTTCACCCCGTGCAGTGGGCTGCACCACATTGAACTTGAGTGAGGCCGCACCCAGTTCTTCTACCAGGTGAACTATACCATCCACTTGGCCGGCATTGCTACGCATCACCGTAAAAATAACCTGAGCCCGGATGCCAGCAGCAACAAGGTTGATCACCGCCTGTCGCGCAGCTTCAAAGGACCCTGGTACACCTCGCACCAATTCGTGAGTCGCTGCATCAGTTCCGTCGATACTTACGGATACGAATCGTTCGGGAGATTTGGCGATCTCTGCGGCGATCTCCGGCGTGCACAGCAGGCCATTGGTCTCGATTATCAACCTCAACTCTTCACGCCGGACAATCTCCAGCAAACGAGTGAAGTGGGGATGCAACAACGGCTCGCCGCCGGTAAGTTTGACACCACTCAGGCCCAACGGCTTGGCTTCACGGATGGCCGTTTCAAACAACTCAACCGGCAGGGTGGGATAATGATTGCCTGTGGCGTCGAACCTGGGCGCCAGCCAACAATGGCGGCATGTCAGGTTACACCCTTCGGTCAAATAGAAATACAAAGTGTTGATTGTACGCATTCCAATCTGTTCCATACCGCCCGGCAAGTTCATGGGATCGTGCCACCCTCCTCAAGAAATCGTCTCAAACATGCATCCGGGCTAGGATGGTCTACTTTGCCTGTTAATGTATAGGCCAATCCAGGACAGTTGCCTGTGCAATAAGGGATGTATGCACAACCGGCGCAGAAAGCAAACCCAGACAGCGGGATCGTCTGTCGGTTACGGAGTTGGTTCAGAGCCTGGCTGTTTTGCCATACTTCTGCCAACGAATCCTGGTTGATCCGCCCCAGTTCGCTGTGGGACAACATAGTACACGAAACGATGGCGCCATCGGCGCGCACGGAGATTTTGTTGCTCGGACAGCCGCAGGCGGTGAGGCGACCACCGTTGTGAAATGCCGGCGCGTTCTGTGCCCGCGCATCCTCCATCCGGCGCCATGTGCGCCCATCCGTCAATGGGCCGGCGTTTGCTAAGATGCGTCCATCGTATTTCGCTGTGAGGCGCAGCAAGGTCGCCATGGCCTCCTTCCGCTCCTCCATGTTCAGCAACAAATCATCCGCATTCACACAACACGTGCCCATGTACCCTGCATAGTTGGTACTGAAATTAGGCATGCCCAACTCATCCAGAAGAAAGTGAGCGATATTATCAAGATCATACACGTTGTTCTTATGAATGGTAACACGTACAGCCACGTTAATCCGATGGCGCTGCAGGGTACGAATGCCGCGTATCGCGCCGTCAAAAGAGCCTTGCCCCCGACAGGAGTCGTGAACCTTTGCGCACGAACCATCAACCGACACCTGAACAGACCCACAACGGCCGGTGCTGGCGATGAAGGCGGCGATCTCGTCGCCAATCAACGCACCATTGGACAAGAAGGAGAATCGCATCCGGTTACGGACAATACCCTCAAGTAGTACGGGCAGGTCTTCCCGGATAAACGGCTCCCCGCCTGCCAGGGTAACTCTCATCACGCCGAGCGACCCCAGTTCGTCAAAGAAGGTGAGCCATTCTTCGGTTGGCAAATCCCGGTAAACCATCGCCGGGTTGTTAAAAAAGTAGCAGTAACTGCAGCGCAGATTGCAACGGGCGGTGATTCCTATGTCCAGGCTGCTCGGGGTACGCATAACCCTTGACGCCGTTGGTTCTATCTTCAGATATCCTGACCTCGGGGAAATTATTTTGATACCAAATCGTATACCAAGCGCAAATTCGTACCCGGAAAAATGGTTTCCGTGCTGTTTAAT
>JACVXV010000103.1 GCA_015661205.1 Candidatus Brocadiaceae bacterium | reverse complement strand
TCGAGTTACTTAGCGCGTATGTTTGAACATCCTATCCATTGAATTAAGCCTTCGGCGGCTTTTCCCTGCTTATACGTAGCAGGGCAAGGCTTTAGCCTTGCAACTGTCTGAATACATACCCGGAATTGCAACCCTAAAGGGTCTCCCTACTGCTAGAGTGAAGAGCCTCTTCGCTCTACAACAGGCCCGAAGGGCAGAAAGGATATAGCCAGGGGTGAAGCCCCTGGTAAGGAAACAAAAGATAACAAGCCCCGAAGGGGAGAAAGAAAAGGATGCCTAATATGGCCGGGCGCCTAAATATCGGACGGTATCAAAAGAAACCGGAATACAACCCCCTAGTCCCCTATAAAAAAAAAGGGCAACCGGGGGCTGTCTTCCGTTTTATTGCAAGCAACACGCGAACGGCTACCACGCTTTCTTGCTTTCAAAATCAGGCTTTAGGCTGAAAACCAGAACCCGCGGAAAGCGTTACTTCGAGATCTTTGCATCTTCTACAATCACATTGTACTGGTAGCCGCTGCCGAAGTCTTTGTCCTTATACACAACACCGCTTATCGTAACCACGTCTCCTACAGCCGCCATCTCCATTGTCGTTACTACGAGGTCGTTGTTGCTTTCGCCGGCGCTCCCCGTGCCATCCTGGATGTGCAGCCAGTTCTTTCCCAGAATCCCGGATGAAACCTTTACCACCTTGCCTTTGATAACCACGCTCTTCTTGTCAAGCTCTCCCCTTTTTCCATAGACGTCTGCCACTGTGTAGGCATTCGGGCTGTTTGCCTTCCCTACCTGTATCTTTTCAGCGGGAGCGCCTTCTGCTTCCTGGCTGCTCTTCGGTTTACCGTGACCGCTTTTCACGCCGGCTACGCCGTCCAGCGTGGCAACCCCGGTAGAGAAAATGATCTTGTCAAACGTCCGGTTAAGGGTCTTACTCGCGAAATTGATCATTTCGTAACCGGGTTGAAGCATCATATCCTGTCCAACCGACACCTTTGTTTCCAATATCGCGGCCCATGCTTTTTGTCCGTTTTTTTCAAGACAGATGTAAGTATAGCCACCGCTGTTCATTGTTTCCACAACCTTACCTGAGAGGATGGTACCGGCGTCCT
Source organism: Candidatus Brocadiaceae bacterium (assembly GCA_015661205.1). GTDB lineage: Bacteria > Planctomycetota > Brocadiia > Brocadiales > Brocadiaceae > JACVXV01. The sequence continues at coordinate 28,339 of JACVXV010000103.1, read as the reverse complement.
CCTGCGGTTGGGGTTGGGATTGGGCGTGTGGCGACGACTGCTTTTCCTTCATGTACATATTTTCAGGCGGCGTCTTGCTCAACCTTTGCGCATGAACCTTCTGCGCGGAAATCATGGTTAACACGGCAACGATAGTCAACAACCAAACCGAAAAACCTTTCATGCAATAACTCCTTTATATTTGAAAATAAAACACTTGTAACCAACAAACCGGAAGAATAAAGCATACTGGTTTTATCTTAAAAAACAAGTATTTTTGTCTGCCGTAATAATTGAATTATCCGCCTTGATTGGAGGTACTATTTCCACAAGACACCCCCTCTTCCACCTCATTTGTGACCGTTAGATACCAGGCGGCAAGACGGTTTTGACTATGGTTTTTAGCCGCCAATTATTTTTCAGTTGATTTTACTGCTATCAAATGGTATCTATAACGCCGTTTTTTAATATGGCATAATAAAAGCGTTCCTCGTGAATGTTTAGTGTAACTGAAATGTTTATGGGCCGTTTGTTCACAAAAGAGGATTTTTCAGGTGAAAGAAGCAAAAATCGTTTCAATTCAGGTCGGTCTGGTTAAGACGCTTGAACGCAGGGATGCAAACAAATTAACACAAAAGACCTGGACAACGGGTCTCTTCAAAACAGCCGTCAGCGGACCGGTCCGCGTCGGCAAGCTGTGCCTTGAAGGTGACGCCCAGGCAAACCTCGTGGCCCACGGCGGCGTACACAAGGCCGTCAATGCATACCCCGCAGAACATTATTCGCATTGGCAGCAGCACCTTCCCCATCTCGGTATGACTTACGGCGCCTTTGGTGAAAATTTTACCACCAGCGGTTTATTGGAAGACGAGGTGTGCGTCGGCGACATATTTAAGGCGGGCAGCGCCATCGTCCAGATATCACACCCCCGGCAACCTTGCTGGAAGCTGGAACAGCGCTGGGGCGTTAAGGATTTCATGGCACAGGTTAACAAGACGGGCAGGACCGGCTGGTATCTCCGCGTCTTGCAGGAAGGGTACGTTGAGGCGGGAAACGCGCTCATCCTTGTCGAAAGACCCTTCCCGCAGTGGACCATTGCCAGGGCAAATGAAGTCATGCGCAACCGCAAAACTGACCCCCTTTCCGCATGGACGCTAGCCAGATGCTCAGCCCTTGCGCCAACCTGGCAGAAAAATCTACGGATAACCAACTGGCTCCCCAAAACAATCTGGCATCAATGCGTCCGTTTTGGGAAAAAAGCATCCCATTCCATTCAGAAAGCGCTGCCTAATAATAAGGGTTTGTAAGGCTCCGGCGGCATGGCTAAAGCCTTGTCCCACACTAATCTCTTAGTTCCCGGCTTTTAAACAAAATAATATCACCGCGAAGGCGCAGAGGACGCAAAGAAAAAGGAAGAATTATATGGTGGATACGCATCGCTTTCTTATCCACCATTCTGTGGAAGCGGCTGCCGGTTTTTACCGGGTGTTTTACCCCTGGTTATGTGCTTTCTGCCCTTCGGGACTGTTGTCTATCCAAACAAAATTGGTTTTCGAGGTTCAAGCCGGTAAATACTGGAAATTCAGCCAGTTTCTTTGAAAAACAGAAGCTTTTGGCTGTAGGACGAGGAGAGGGAAAATCGGATTACTTCAGCACGTGGAGCAGGTTGTTGAAATTGTCGGTCCAGATGCGAAAGCCGGGAGTCACGGGGATCACTTTGCCCACGGAGGCGATTCTCTCGGATTCAAGCAACGAGCGGTTTGCAGTGACCAGTATCTGATCGGTGCCTGATATCCAATAGTCAGCGCCATCCTCATCACCCGAAGAGTCAGAAATAATCACCGCGGTCAACCCATGCTCGGCTGCGAGGCTGGATACTACCGGCGCGATATCAAGGAAGCGGTTGGTTGCCTGGAACGCGAGGACACCGTCCGGCTTTAGATGCCGCAGGTAAATCGTCATTGCCTCCCGCGTCAGCAGGTGCAGTGGAATCGAGTCGCCTGAGAATGCATCCATCGCAAGCACGTCGTACTGTTGGTCTTCCTCCCGCTCGAGACTCAGCCGTCCATCCCCTAATATAACCTCGATTTTGGCCGGGCTGCCGCTCATAAAGGTAAATTCGCTCCGTGCGAGCTCAACCACCTGTGGGTTGATTTCGTAGAAGCGGAAGACGTCGCCCTTCCGCGCGTACGCTATGATGGAACCTGCGCCAAGCCCGATCACACCGATTTTGCGCGGTGCGTTCGGCAGACACGAGAACATGCGTCCGTAACCGCTGTTGGGGCCAAAGTAGCTGCTTGGCGTGAATTGCATGGAAGGGTCGAGCAACTGGCCTCCGTGCATGATGCCACCGTGTACCATGGAACGGAACGGCACCGGCTTTTCGTATTGGCGTGTGCGTAACACGCTATAGAAATTGCGCATCATCACGCGCGAAGTGGAAACCTGGTAGTTAATCGCCTTGCCCGCGCCCCATATGGTTAAACCGACCACAACGACGGAGACAATCATAGCCAACCGCCTTGCGCGGAAGGTGCGGAAGACGCGGTACAGCAGCAGTAGCGCGCACGCAACAAGCCCGATCCCGAGTTCAAAATAGCCGGTCAGCAGGTGCGGAGCGACTAGTCCAACCAGCAGTCCGCCTATCGCGCCGCCGAGCGAAATCATCAGGTAAAAAGTTGTCAAAAAACGCGGCGCCGGCTTGAGTTGTGCTAATTCGCCATGGCAGAACATGCAGCAGACGAATAACCCGGCGAGATACATCGGAACCACGAGCTTGAGATCAAGCGAATCCGAATACCACGCCATCACCGGTAACGCGATTGCCACGAGGGCGAGAAAAATAGTCCGGCGGTACCAACGTGGATGGTCGAAACAGAAAATGAACGTTGCGAGATAGATGGACAGCGGCATTATCCACAGGAACGGCAGCGAGGCAACGTTCTGGCAGATATGATTGGTCACCGCAAGCAGCAGGAACGACGCCATTGCCCCCAGTGCAAGCCACACCAGTTGTTGCCCAAAACCCGGCTTCACCGCGTCTGCGTCGCGTCCCCCCGCCGACACGGGAACGTCCACCTTGTCGGCGTCGGCATTGCATACGCTCAAAACGGCGGTGCCGATGCAAAGTACGGCGAATATCCCGTAGAGTACCGACCACGATATCGATTGCATGGCGGTCGTGACCCAAGGTTCTATAGCGACCGGATAAAAAAGCAGCGCGAGTAATGAAGCCAGATTCGATAGTGCGAACAGCCGGTATGGCGCCGCATGATGGAAGCGCCATGCGAACCACGACTGCATCAGCGGGCTGGTTGTTGACAGCAGAAAATACGGCAACCCGATAGTGATTGTGAGCAGGCCGAGGATGCGCCACGCAGGGGACTCGTTGCCTGTCGGCTTCCAAGCTGCATCGGGAATAATCGGCAGCAACAGCAGGCTCAAAACCAGCAGCGCAACGTGCAGGATCACCTGACGCCGGTGCGTAAGGCGGTGCGTGGTCCAGTCTGCATACGCATAACCGAGCAGCAGAATAATCTGAAAGAATACCATGCACGTTGCCCATACCGCCGCTGAACCGCCGAACCACGGCAGTATCTGCTTGGCGATGATGGGTTGCACCAGAAACAGCAGGAACGCGCCCAAAAATATGGGAGTAGCGTAAAGAATCATTCCGACACCCATGATATTTTTTGAAAAGCGGCGATTTTGGCGGGTTTGAATAGTATCATGAGACTTTCCGGCAGACCGTTAAATATGACAAGAAATTGTTTTTTTTATAGGGTGTCAGTTTAGCAAAAAGAATGAAGATAGCAAGCTTTTTTATTTTTTCAGCAGTGAGAACCATTATTCCCCGGAACTAAGGAATTTTGTTATTACAAGCGGGAACGCTCGTCATACCGGAAGCTATTACTAAAAATCGAAAATCTGTACTACAATCCACCAACTTCTTATTTTTTATGCTCGTTTTTCAAAATGCACAACTATAGGGTATTGATTAGATGAAGCTTACGTAAAGTTTTGAGCATTGAGTTTTTTGTAATTGGGATCATCCGCAGAATCTGTGGGTAATAAGTAAGACGTAGGGACGGTAAATAAATAACTTTTACAACATCAGTCTAACGATGTTAGAATTTAATAGTTCCAATCACAGGGAAAAACAAATTTACCACAGAGGACGCAGAGGGCGCGGAGAAAAAATGCTCATCAGAAAGAACTACTGATCAAACCGCCAATAAACGCCAATGCACGCCAATAAAGAAACCCATTCGCGTGCATTAGCGTGTATTAGCGGTTAAAAGTTGTCGTTGCTTCTCCGCGTTCTCTGCGTCCTCAGCGATGAATTGTCTTTGCCGTATTGGCGTTTGTTTGCGTTCGTTTTTTCTGAAAAAAATAAACAAACTTTTAACGGTTATTATTTTACAGCCTTATAGTCAAGATCAACCAGGAGCATATAAAAAAGGTGGCGAAGACGTTGCGCAAACACAACCATCTCATTCTCAACCGGTTCAAGGCCGATGGCCGATTTTCTTCCGGCACGGTTGAGCAGCTTAACCTTAAAGTAAAACTGACTATGGGAAAAGCTTATAGTTATAAATCACTTGATGGCCTACGAACAGACATGTATCGTACACTTGGTAATTTGCCGGAACCTGTACTCACCAACAGGTTTTGCGGATGTGGCTGAAATTTCATATTTCGATATTCGAATTTCGAATTTGGTTGCGGCCAGAGGCCGCGCCAGGTGTTCTGTGGTTTGAAATAGCGGTTCCAAACGGTTTTAATCAGTCCAACGCCCTGCCTCGCCGGCCTTCAGCCAAAACGCCTGAGTAGTTACCTTTGCAATTGAATTTGTTATCCTTTGCTGATACAATTCATGTCCTGTTGGTTCATAAGCGCTTCACTGTTATGTAAGCGGGTTATTGGGTGGCATGGCGTTTACGGGCGCATAGCAACGCGTCCCTACGCTTGTCCGCGCCAGTTTAACCCGCACGCCTTGATTAAGAAAACTTTAAAATACAGCCATTACGGTAATGTCCATAGAAGAATTCACTACTGCAAATTTTTTCAGCAAGGCGCGGATGCACGTCCTGCTCTTTGTTGCGACGTTGCTGACGACCTACTACGTGAACGGATTATCATACGCAATAACCATTATGATCATCCTGCTTGCCCATGAACTGGGGCATTATTTCATGTGCCGGAAGTATCACGTACCCGCGACGATGCCTTACTTTATACCGCTCCCGTTCCCGCCTTTCGGCACCTTTGGCGCAGTAATTAAGATGAAGGGGTCTATCCCGCACAAAAAGGCTTTGTTTGACATCGGGGCCGCCGGTCCGCTCATGGGACTCTTCTTTGCCATTCCTGCAATCATTATTGGTTTGTACCTGTCCGATATGCGTCCCGTGCCGGCAGATACCTCTCTGTACCTCGGTCTTGGTGAGCCGATGTTATTCTCCTGGATATCCCATATTATCTTTGGCGCGCTCCCTGATGGAATGGATATCTACCTCCACCCCATTGCCTTTGCCGGCTGGGCCGGGCTGTTTGTTACGGCGCTCAACCTCCTGCCCATCGGCCAGCTTGACGGTGGTCATATTGTCTATGCCTTATTAGGGAAAAAGTGCGACATCGTTTATCGCATAGGCATATTTATCTTTTGCGTAATCGCTATCCTGCTCTATCCGGGGTGGATGGTCTTTGCCGTGTTACTGCTGATTTTCGGGTTCCGGCACCCATCACCGATGGACGACGTCGCCACACTCGACCCCGCCCGCAAGGTGATCGGCATCTTCCTGTTTATCATATTTCTCATATCCTTTACGCCCATTCCCCTTAAACTCACGTGAAGAAAAAAGTGGTTATCGCCATGAGCGGCGGCGTGGACAGCAGCGTTGCCGCCCATATACTCGTGGAACAAGGCTACGACGTTGTCGGATTGTTTATGCGCCTGGGCATTGACAAGCTGGATACCGTAACGAAAACGAAGGTATGCTGCAGCCTGGAAGATGCCAACGACGCGCGTATCGTGGCCGACCAACTGGGCATACCCTTTCACGTCCTCAATTTTAAAGAGGCCTTTGATCGCATCATCGACGTCTTTTGCACGGAATACCTGAACGGCAGGACGCCCAACCCGTGCATTATGTGCAATCAGGAACTAAAATTCGGTAAGCTGCTGGCTTTCGCCGATATGCTGAACGCCGATTTTATCGCCACGGGACATTACGCAAAGGTGGAAGAGTCACACAACCGCTATCTGCTGAAAAAAGGCGATGACGCGCGGAAAGACCAATCCTACGTGCTTTTCTCATTAAATCAGCGCCAACTCTCAAAAACGCTTTTCCCTTTAGGGACAGTGACCAAGGAATGGGTGCGGAAAAGGGCGGGGGAACTGAATCTGAAGACCAAGGACAAGCCGGAAAGCCAGGATATATGCTTTGTCCTAGACAATAATTACCACTCCCTCTTGTACGAAAGATACGGAAGCCGGATATCACCGGGTGAGGTAAAAGACCGGCAGGGACACCTCCTGGGAAAACACCCCGGCTCCCCCTTTTTTACCATCGGGCAACGCAAAGGGTTAGGAATTGCCCTGGGAACGCCGCACTACGTGATCGATATAGACCCACGGGAAAACGTTGTGGTACTCGGCACGGATGACGAACTGTGGGAAGAAGAGTTAACGGCAACAACGCTCAACTGGATTTCCATCGACGGGTTACAATCCCCAACGGAAGTCTTGGCAAAGATACGATATAACCATCGCCCGGCCCCCGCCGTCGTTTATCCAGAAGGGACGGACACGGTGCGCGTCGTGTTTAAAGAGCCGCAGCGGGCCATTACACCGGGACAGGCAGTGGTTTTTTATCATGATGACGTAGTGGTAGGCGGTGGTTGGATAGAAAGAAAGGCACAAGCAGACGACTTATGCGCGGAAACAAAAAACAGTTGAAACCGGATAAGGTGGGCAATGCCCACCCTACATAACGGGATGCAGCGCGTCCTAATGTTGCATTCCCACGCTGGAGCATGGTGTATGGACACGGTTCCCGTGTCCCCACGTGTAAACACAAAATGTCGCCGAAGACCTAATGTAAAACGATTGATTCTTTAATTCCGGTTTAACGATATTCGATTGGCGCAATAAATAAGCGCTAACCGGATTATCCGTGTCAGCAATACGAGGATGACGCTTATGGACGAACATATTATGCCTATTGAGGACCTGTGCCTCAGCAAAGAGGAACGGCAACTCCGCAAGGACTACCTGCAATTTACCGCGCAAGACGTTTCTCTCCTGAAAGAGTTGAATGGGCTTGTTCATCAACACGCCGATGCTATTATAGACAAATTTTACACCCATCTCCTCCAATTCAAGGAAACCAGCGCCTTTATACCGGACGAAGAAACCCTCAAAAAGGTTAAGCGCACACAAAAGGAATACCTCCTTATGCTGACCGGCGGCCAGTACGATGAAGACTACTTTAAACACCGCTTAAACGTCGGAAAGGTACACGACCGCATAGACCTGCGCCCCACCTGGTACCTCGGGGCCTATTGCTTATACCATCGGCTTCTCTATACCCTGGTCGTTGAGGCGTACAAAGACCAGCCCGACAAGATACTGGCGTACATCCTCGTCCTTGATAAAATCATGAACCTGGACATGCAACTGGCTATGGACACCTACATGCACAGCTACAACGCCGCGCTAGAGGAAAAGGTGCGGCTGACCGAGATACAAAACAAGCGGATCGAGGCCGCGAATAAGGCCAAGAGCGAATTCCTGGCCAACATGTCTCATGAACTGCGCACCCCGCTCAACGCCATCATCGGCTTCTCCGAGGTGCTTCGGGATAAGATATGCGGCGATTTGAATGATGAACAGGTGGAATTTGTTATGGACATACACAGCAGCGGCAAACACCTCTTGCAGATGATCAACGATATCCTGGACCTCTCAAAGATAGAATCCGGCAAACTGGAGTTGAAATGCGAGGAGTTCGAGGTGCGCAAGACGATAGAAGACGTCTTGATCACCTTGAAGGGACTTGCCGACAAGAAGTCGTTGAAAATTGAAACGGTACTTCAACACCCTGTCGATCTCCTCTATGCTGACCCCGTCAAGTTCAAGCAGATGTTGTATAATCTGATTTCTAATGCAATCAAATTTACGCCGGAAAAGGGCGTGATTACCGTTTCTACCAAATCGCTCAGGAAAGACCGGGATTTTATTGAGGTGCGGGTTGCCGATACGGGCATCGGCATTGAGCCGGAAGATTACTCGAAGATATTCGTGGAGTTTAAACAACTGGATAGCTCCTACTCCCGCAAGTATGAAGGCACAGGGCTGGGACTCGCTCTTACCAAGAAATTGGTTGAGATGCACGGCGGTGCGATTGGGTTTGAGAGCAAGACAGGTGTCGGCAGCGCCTTTTATTTTACCCTGCCGGTTAATCGGCCAGGACAGAAGGATGCGGCGCGTTCACCGGAAGAGGCTGCGGACCGGAAAACGATATTAGTGGTGGAAGACGACCAGAAGACGAGCAAATTGCTCTGCGCTTTTTTGCACAATGCAGGCTATCACACCATTACGGCCTTCGACGGCGAAGAGGCGGTGCGGAAGGCCAAAACGGACAAGCCGTTCGCCATTACGCTGGACGTGATGCTCCCTAAGAAAGACGGCTGGGAGGTGCTGAAAGAAATCAAGGCGGACAAGGATATCAAAAATATCCCCGTCTAATTTCTATCGTGGATGACAAAGATATCGGTTTCGGGCTGGGGGCTACCGACTATCTGACGAAACCCGTAAGCCGGAATGATCTGCTGTCCAAACTAAACGCCTGCGGATTACCACTGCCTGCCGACAAGTCGGAGACCAGCGTGCTGGTCATTGATGACGAACCGAACTCGGTGGAACTGTTTAGCGCTATCCTGACGTCGGAAGGGTACCAGGTTTTCAAGGCTTACGGCGGAAAGGCGGGCATTGAAGGCGTCATTCAACACAAGCCCAATTTGATCCTCCTGGACCTGATCATGCCTGAAGTAAATGGGTTTGACGTAATCGACACGTTAAAATCATCGCCGGAAACCAGCGCCATTCCCATTATTGTAATCACCTCCATGGATTTGACCCGGGAAGACAAGGAAAAGCTCAACCACTATGTGTCCCTTGTCGTTAAAAAGGGGACGTATTCGAGCGAGCGTTTTTTGAAAGACATCGCAGCGCTGAGGAATGCCTGAATCTTCAGGTGTGCCGTGTGTGCTGCAATATTGTTGGGGTATACAGGCTGGCATGGGAAAGGGCGGGAAAACCCCGCCCCTACGGTGTGGTTTTGCATGAACATATTCGAGCTGCACCCCATCGCCAGTTCCAAAGGCAAGGCTGAAGCCTTGCCCTACGTTCGAAACTGTTTCTTTTGCAGTAGCTCATCATCATGGATGTAGTCCTTGATGAGTTTCAGGCAGGCGGCCTGGTTGCCTGCGACATCAATGTTTACGTAGTTCACAAAATCCTTGTTTGCATCGACCCAGCTCAGCACGACGTCTATTTCCCCCGTTTCGTCTTCGGTAAGGCCATCCGGCTCCATGTTTTGCTCAAACATTTCGGCAAGGATTTCCTCAACACCGGAGAGGTCTGCGGCGTCCCTGAGTAGTTCATATCTTTGCACCGGCTGCCCCTCCTTCACAAAGAACAACTCAAAACAGTTCTCAACCGTGGCAGGCAATATCAGCACAAAATTTTTCAGGCTTCCATATCTGGCGGCCCTTTCATGCACCTCAATCTGTTGGTTAAACTGAGGGAGGTATTGTTTTATCAATTGATATTCCAGGAGCATTGCGGCAAGTTCTGAGCCGGTTATTTCCAATTCAATGGTGTAGACGGCGTTCAGCAAGCCTGCGGTTTTTTCAAGACAGTTTGTCGTGTTCCAGAAATAAGAACCCACGCGGTCTTTCAGGTTTTTCGCCTTTCCCACGTAGATGACCTTCCCTGATTTGTCCTTCATTTGATAAATACCGGGGCTTTGCGGGATTGACCACAAGAATGCCTTATCAAAGGCGTATTTGCTGAAATCAACGCTCATTACCGCCGGGTATTGAAACTCCAGGAGCGCCTCTGTCGTGCCTATCTTTTGCACCGCAGCCAACTCACGGCACCGGGCAAATATGTTTACCATATTGCTGACTTCCTTTTCCGTGCTCGGGGTGTCTATGGTGGGCAGTTTGAAGAATAGCATCAGGTCTCTCAGGGATTTTTGGTTGAGGGATGGGAGCAGTTTCTTTGTCAACAATTTCAGGCACAGCGCCTGGTTTTCGATGGTTTCCTGCGTTTTCCCCAGGATGGCATTGAGTTGATGCACCGTCGCGTGGATATCGTAACCGGCCAGTACGGCGTCTCCTAAAAAATGCGCTAATGCTGACGCCCCCTTTTCCGCCGGGACTCCTTGTTTTATCTCTTGCTCCACATCGCCCGGCAAGTGCAGGGACGACAGTATCGACGCTCCCGGATTGATGAAGGTATGGAAATGTTCCGTCAGTTTGTTGCCCTTGCATTTTTGGGCGCTGATTTCGACGATGATCCCGTATTTCCCGGCAAGCCGGGCGGTAAAAATGCTCGCCACGGCAATCTCCGCGTCTGAGATGGGTGTGCCGTTTTTTTCGATGATCTGCCAGAGCATCCGTTCGTCCAGGGTAAACCTGCGGTCTCCTGACAGGGCGGTGCGTATCAGTTTTTCGCCCACACCGGGTGGCGTGCCTTTAATCTTGACCACCTGCTCAACAAGTTCACTGCTGGCTGCGCCCGTTTTTTTTGACTTCAGATAGGCGTATATCTTTTCCTGTACAACGCCGGAACGGTTAGTAGTGGGATGCATTCTTTATGAATAATAGCTCACTGCAAAAGACACGGAAAACACGTAGATAAATAGCCGGTTCACGTAGGGCAAACCTTTAGGTTTGCCACACGCTGCGTAAAATCGTTGAGCATTGCATTGAGCAAATACCCCTTTTTTGTATCCTCTTCAAAAATCATGGTAAACGCTCTTTTGGCCCCTCAACCTCAAATACCTCCCAAAGACTGATATCTGTTCCTTCAAGCGATTTGATCTGCAAGACCTCTTGAGTGCCAAATACCTCCCCTTTTCCGTAAGTGCCGTCATCCTCAAGCAGAAACCTTTCCACATACTGCTCAAGGGGATCGGCGATTATATACTCCCTCACGCCAAATCTTTCATAGATCACCTTCTTTTCCCGCTTGTCTTTCAGGGACGTATGAGGTGAGAGAACCTCAATAATCAGATCAGGGGCGCCTTGTATGTTGGCATCGGTTATCTTCTTTTTATCGCAGACAACGAGTATGTCGGGCTGGACGACGTCGTACTCGGAAAAGACAACGTCCGTGGGCGCAACGAAGGCGCGGCATGGGCCGCCGCAGAGTTTTTGCTTTAGTTGAGTTACAAGGTTGACAACGATATCTTGATGTCTTATGGAAGGCGCCGGCGTCATGCAATAGGCTTCGCCGTCAATTATCTCCCAACGTTCATCTTCAGGCCATGTAAGGTAGTCAGCCCAGGTGAACTTCTTTTCAGACTCTTTTCTTAGTGGGTAACCCATGAGTATCTCCGTTATTTCCGAGTGCGCAAACAAATCTATGATTTACCGTAAACACAGCAGGGGAGCATTTTTTTCTTACTGGGGTAAAAATGAAACCACCCCTATAGATTTACCCCCGTCAAGCTGTACTTTTATAAACTCAGAATGATTTCGGTGATATGGATTTTTCAAAAAATTAAACAGTTACGATCTCTGTAAAATTTCTTGTGAGGTATTACATCCGGAAGGAGGTTACTTGCTTTGCCCGCCAACGATCTTCTGGTAAGCCGAAAATTCCCGCTGCGACTCTTCTTTCATACCCTTTCGGTCATAAATAAGGGCCAAGCCGTAATGCGCCTTTGCAAAGTTCGGATCGACCCGAATCGTCTCCTCAAGCGCAACCGCCGCCTCGTCCAGTATCTTGCGCTGAGAGTAAGCGCTACCAAGGTCAAAATGGACTTCAGGATTGTACGGGTTTACCTCAATGGACTTTTGCAAGGAGCTAATAGCCTCGTCAAGCGCCCTTTTATCCGAATAGGGATTCTGGATATTATAATGGGCAGCCGCTGCCTTTTGTACCTTGGCAAGGGCAACGTTAAGCACCCGCTTGTCGGCGTAAGCCTTACCGAGCCGGTAATGCGCATCGGCGTTACCCGGTTCCAGCTTAACGACTGTGGCAAATTCTATAATGGCATTGTCGAAAAGCCTTTCGCTGGCATAAACAATACCAAGGTTGAAATGTGCTATCGCGTTTTTGGGTTCAATTTCTATCGCTTTTTTAAAGGCGTTTATTGCATGGGAAGGGTCTTCCTTAGCAAAGCAGGTTACGCCGAGATAATAGAACGCCGCGGCGTAGCGTGGATTGATGTTCGTGGCTTTGGTAAATTCGGCTTGTGCCTCGTCTAAGAGCGTTTTGTCCAGGGATATTTGCCCCAGCCTGAAATGCGCCTCTGCATAATTGGGATTGATTTCAATCGCCTTTTTAAACGCGCATATCGCCTCATCCCCGGCGTCCTTTCCAAGATGGGCTTCTGCTAACGCATATTGGGTAACGGCGTCCTTTGGGTTCAATTCCATCACCCGTTCAAACTCGTGAATGGCATCATCAAACATACCCTTTGACGAGTAAAGGATTCCGAGATTTTTATGAGCTAATGTGTGGCCGGGGTCTAATTGTATTACGGACTTGAACGTTGCCGTTGCTTTATCCGGGAGGCCTTTCCTCACGTGAATCATTCCCAGGTAAAACAATGCATCGGTGTATTTGGGGTTTATTTCTACGGCTTTTTTTAATTCTGCAAAGGATTCATCAATCATGGAGCGGTTATAGTATGCCATTCCCAGATTGTAACGAGCCTCCGCCAGTGTGGGATTGAGCTGTGTAGCCCTGTGGTATGCACGTACCGCCTCATCGGGCATGTTCACCTTCGAACACCCGTACATGCCGACGCCAGAAACTAATACAGCCATTAATAAAGACGCTCGGAATGGCAATACTAGATTCTTTATCATTACCACACCCCCTCCAAGAAAACCGGTTCCGGATAAATAAAGTTAATTGCGGACGCTTGTCGTATAACCCTGTTTGCGGCCATGCCGCGTTAACTATTTCAACGATTACGTATTTCCTATTTTTGTAGGGAATATATCAAATAGGCAGTATATTGTCAAGTGTTTATTTGATATATATTTAGATAATGCAAAGGCATGGCGATTATCAGCTATGCCGGGTTTGTCTTTTTTTTATCTGTGTAATCTGTGGTTCCAAACGTTTTTCAACCCTGCCGCACGCTAAACACTAATACGTCTTCACCTCTTCCAGCTCAAATCGTTCGTTTGCCCTCTTAAGATAGCCCATAGAAACCTTTGGGTCGTGCGGAAAAATCAGAAGCCAGTGTTCCTCGAAGGCCTGTTTTAGGATGTCCTTCTTGTTTTTCAGGGTATCCAGGGGGTACAGGTCGTATCCCGCAATGTACGGATAATGCAGGTGTGCGGCGGTAGGCACAAGGTCGGCGAGAAAAAAGGCGATCTGCCCTTCCGATTCTATTTTTACGCATTGATGGTGGCGGGTGTGTCCGCCAATTCTTATCAGGGTAATGCCCTTGTCTATCTCGGTAATCTCGTCGTCCAGCAGGCACAGGCAATTAGGTTCGCTGAGGGGTAAAAAGTCCTCGGTTATATAGCTTGCCGCAGTCCTTTCATTCGGATGTAATGCAACCTCCATCTCCCCTTTTTGGATAAAATATTTTGCCTTCGGAAAGGCAGGAACGACCTCCCCTTTTTCGGTAAAAATGGTATTTCCCCCGGCGTGGTCAAAGTGGAGGTGGGTATTGATGACGATGTCAATGTCTTTCGGCTGATAGCCAAAACGGTATAACGATTCCGTCAGATGGGATTTTTTATCAATGCCGTAAATCCGGCACGTTTTTTCGCTGTGCTTTACGCCCACCCCGGTGTCGATCAGGACGTTGTGTTTTTTTGTTACAACAAAGGGGCATCGAAGGGAGAGTTGAATTCGATTTTTATCGTCGGGCTGATACCACTTTTCCCACAACGCGCGCGGCACGACGCCAAATACCGCGCCGCCGTCCAGATAAATAGAGCCGTCCGTAACAGGGTAGATATCAAATTTGCCGATTTTCACGAAGGGTGCGTTCCTTTCAACCTGCTAAACAGTTATCAACCGGCAATAGTACGCTATAACCATCATTGCCCGGAGTTTCAATACCTGCATACACGTAATTTTACAGCGTCAGAGGGTTGTTCCTCCGGTTAAACAATGCCGAAAATGGGAACTATCTTTTTGTAACGAGTCATGCTTGGGGTGGAAGGCTGTAACAGCCATGCCTTTTGTATGGTGAATTATGGAGTGCATTGACCGTGTCAATACAGGCAGTAACACGGTTACTGCACTCCAAAAAACGGTAATGCTTTAACCGATGCGATACTTTCTGAAAAACCGGCAGAAAGAGTAAAAAAATGGGCCCACAAGGACTCGAACCTTGGACCAGCGGATTATGAGTCCGCTGCTCTAACCAACTGAGCTATGGGCCCGTATAAAGTATAGATACGATTATAACAGAAACAATTCCCTTTTCAATTTCATTTTTATCTCCGTGGAGAATGTTTTTTGGGGCGCATTACAGCAACGTTGTAAAATGGCTATTGAGTTTCCTCTGAAAAATGACATAATTTAACGAACAGTAAACACAAAGCACTTCGTAGCGCAGGCGTCCCGCCTGCACGACAGATGCCGTTAAATACAAAAGCCAAAATTCGAAACTTGAAACTCGTAACTTATTCCAAGGAACCCCCATGAACAACCACAAACCAACCCTTTTTTTCCCGGTAACCATCATCGCTTTTTTCATCATCACGGCAATCTTTTCGGGCAATGTCGCCCGGGGAAAGGACATTGATGGCATACTTGCCGGGATCGAAACGGCCAACTCGTCGTTTAAAACCATGAAGGCGGATATCACCTTCACCCGCACGATTACCCTGCTTGAATCCACGGAAACATCGCAGGGAGAATTGAGCTATAAAAAGCCCCAAAAGCTGTATCTGAAGTTTTACCCACCCAAAAACGAGGTGAATATCGTTGATGGAAAATATGTGTGGGTGTACCACCCGAATGAAAAACAGGTGGAAAAATACGAGATGAGTAAAGGCAAGCAATCGTCGCAAAGCATGAGCTTTTTCGAATTTGGCTATGGCGAATCGGTAGGGGAGGCCAAAAAGAATTACGAGATCACCCTGATAGATACCAAGGGGGAGGAACCGAAACAGGTTTATACCCTGAACTTAAAGCCTAAAGACCCAAAATCACAATACTCCGGTATCAAACTATGGATAGAAGACGGATTTTGGCTGCCACACAAGATAGAACTCGGCGAGAGCGGCGGCGAGGTTGTTAACACCATTGAACTCAAGAACATTAAGCTAAACAAAGGCATGTCCGACAAGATTTTCACCTTTGACGTGCCAAGAAACGTGGAGATTATTGAGCCTTTTAAATAACGACTGCGTGGTGTGAAATCTTTACCGTTGAACGGAACTACCGGAACCACAGATTACACAGATTTTCTCCCGTTCCCAAGCAGGCGCCTGGGAATGAGTGAAACACACACAGAGATATTCAGGTTGTAAGTGTGCTGGAATTTTTATCTATTTATACGTAGGGCAAGGCTTCAGCCTTGCAACTGTCCGAATACGCACCAATGATTGCAACCCTAAAGGGTTGCACAACAGGCCCGAAGGGCTGAAAGGATATAGCCAGGGGTGAAGCCCCTGGTAAATGGAATAATGTAACAAGCCCTGAAGGGGCGACAGAAAAGGATGCTGAGCATGGCCTGGACATTTATCTTTCCTTGAATTTACCATTGTTTTGATCTCGAAAACAAAAGGGCTCTTATGCCGGACGGGTTGATGTCATGGATGCTTCCCTTGCCTGTCCATCGAAAATAGCCGAATATTAAAAACGGCTGCAAGAAGGATCGCGCCTGATACAACGGCGCACAGGATTCCAAACCAATCGCCACAGCGGGTATAAATCGAAATGCCTTTATTTGCCAGCCTTGCATGGTTCGTAAGCGTCCCGCTTATTTCCCGGGACTTACCCTGCGCATCCACCAGCATGTCATAGATAGTCCCATTGGGCGCGACGAACGCAGAGATGCCCGTATTGGCAGCGCGCGCCAGAGAGATGCGATTCTCGACGGCCCTGAACACCATAATCGCAAGATGCTGGTCAAGCTCTGCGCTGTTGCAGAACCAGCCGTCGTTCGTTATATTCAGCATGAATTCCGCGCCGTCTTTTCTAAACCTCCGCATCAGGGACGGGACGGTATCCTCATAACAGATAGACACGCCAAAGGTGATACGCCCGTTTGCGGCCGTGTCCAAGGAGAATAGCGTCCTGTTTTTGCCGTGGGTCAGCCCTATTTCGTAAGGCACCAGACCGGCCAGGAACGGGAAGTAGTCCTTGAGCGGCGTAAATTCACCGAAAGGCACCAGGTGTATCTTGTCATAGCGGTCAACAAAGCTTCCCAGCCTATTGTAGTAATAGGCGCTGTTGAAATAGATTTGCTGCTCTCCGTTAAGGGTGAGCGCAATACCGCCGATAAGCAGGTTTGCGCCTAAATCCTGCGCCAGTTGCACGGCCGTAAGCTGCGACAGGATGTCGATCTTTCTACCGGTGAGGTCGGGATTGATGTTAAGTATCCCTGGCATCATCGTCTCCGGCCACACAAGCAAGTCGATGGATTTATCCTTTGCGGACTTTGACAGGTCGAAATATTTTTTCAGGATGGCCACTTGATCCGCTTCAGTCGATTCGAACTTTAAATCCTGTGGTATATTCCCCTGCACCAGGCACACCTTCGGCCCATCTATTGGGACGTAATGCTTTAACCGGTAGAAACCATAAAACAGCGTCGCTATCAACGTGACAATCGGTAAAATACATACCACACCGGTGAAGACGAGCTTCCTGTTAGGGAACAAGCACGGGCGGTAGCGCTCTATGGTGAAAATGGTTTTTAATCCCGGACAAGATAGTATGAGGTCTGCAATACCGGCATTTACCATAACGATGATAAAGGAAATTCCGTAAACGCCCGTGATGTCGGAAATCTGTATTACCGGCAACCACTGATACTGGGTGTGGCCGATGAAGAACCAGGGAAACCCCGAAAGGAAAAAGGAACGTATGAATTCCAGCGCAGCCCACAAACAAGGCGCCGTCAGGGTAAGCGGCCATTTCAGCTTAAGCACGACGTACCGGGCGCAAACGGCAAAGAGAAGGAAATAGACGGAGCAATAAAGACTGAGCAAAACCCAGGCAATATAGGTGACGTGCCGCATCCAGGAAAGCTGCACGAAAAAGAAAATGACGCCGATAAGGAGGGTGTTAAGGCACAGGTATTTTTCCCCGGATACGATAAAGATGAACAACGGGACAAGGGCAATCCACACCAGATAGCCCATGTTGGCCGGTGGATACGAAAGGAAAAGAAGAAGGTTCGTCAGTAATAAAAAAACGGTTGTTTTGGGAAAAAATGCTTTGTTCAAGGTTGTAATTTAGGAAACCATTTTGTGCAAAATATTGGATTAATAACACCCACCGGATGTTTTGTTGGAAATGTTTTCACATTTACAATCGGGCAATAAAAACCTATGATACCACCCTATGATTTAAAAACAAAAAACAAAATGGAGAAAAGAGACATGCTTTTAGGGGTTCACTGTTCAATTAGCGGCGGTTTGCGTAATGCCTTTCTTGAGGCAACGTCTTTGGGGATCACCACGTTCCAGATATTTACCAAAAACCAACGGCAATGGAAGGAGAAGGTGGTTGAACCGGCAGAGGCGTCGCTATTCCGGGGCGGCTTTGAGGATTCCGGCGTCAAAACGGCCTTTTCGCACGCCTCCTACCTCATCAACCTCGCAAGCGATGAGGACGGCTTGTGGCTGCGTTCCACAGAGGCACTCATCGGCGAGGTGCGGCGATGCGACAGCCTCGGCCTGGCCTTTGTCGTCCTCCATCCGGGCGCGGCAAAGGGCAGTGGGGAGCAGGCGGGTATTGAAAGGGTTGTAAAGGCGCTCAAGACCGTACTTCATGCAACCGGGGATTCCGCAGTAAAAATTCTGCTGGAGAATACGGCCGGGCAGGGAACGTGCATCGGCCATACATTTGAGCATTTGAGGCAGATTATGGACGGCGTGGATTCCGGACGGATTTGCACCTGCTTTGACACCTGCCACGCCTTTGCGGCAGGCTATGATATCAGGACGAAATCCGGCTTTGAGGCGACTATGGAGCGCTTAGACCGCATCGTAGGCCTCCCGCGTCTAATAGCCATCCACCTGAACGATTCCAAGGGAGACCTCGGCAGTAATCTCGACCGGCACGAACACATCGGCAAAGGCAAGATAGGCCTGGAACCCTTCCGGCAAATCATGCGACGGTTTCCGCACACGGTAAAGGTAATCGAGACGCCAAAGGAAGACCGTATGGACGAGGTTAATTTGCGGGTTTTGCGTAAATTGGTTTAGCGGGGCATGGTCTCAGGCCGATCAAAAACATTTGGAACCACAGATTTCACAAAATAAAATAATCAAATAATGCAAAGAACCAAATCATCCATGATTGTCCTCAGCGCACGGCTCGCACATGGTTGCTGCCACTGAAACCGCTGAGGCTACAATAACCGTTGCCGAAACTGACAACCCGGACGCTCGAAGCGCTGTAGGTATCAGATGTCCAAATCCACCGTTGTCGTTTGTCAAGTTTGAGATCAATATGCAAATCACCATTCATGCATGTCGGCTCCATCAGCGACATGGCATCCTCAAGGGTAGGTAATCGCCAGTCCCGATAGCCGGCAAAGCCTTGACGATTCAAGGTATCTATAATATGCCCCTGCTTTTTTATATGACATCTCGTCTGCAGAGCCTGATTGCTGCCACATAAGACCGCTTGCATGGTCATACACGACCTTGCCATCTTTCTGAATTTCGTATTGATGAGGAAAACCTGACGCGGCATTGTTCCCGTTCTTATCAAAAAAACCTTTGTCTTTCAGCATGATTTTTATTGCCTCATCCGAATATCCCCGTATTGGTTGAGAACGTAGCTTTATTTTCGAAACGGCAACATCACTTTCTTGTTCTTCTTTCTGAATTTTCTTAACAGGTTTAATAACAACCGGCTCATTTTTCTTACCTTCTCGCCTTTTCAGTATGCTCAATATTGACTTGTGCAAATTATTAAATACAGCATCTTGCCCGACCTTCGCCATACCCTCCAAAGGCTCATCAGGGGAATTCACCGCCTGATATACAGAGAGGCTTTCATTGGATTCAACGAGTATGCCAAAGACAACGTCATACTTTAGCTCAACTTCTCAACTTCATACGCCATACCAAAAATCGCCTCTTCCAGGGAGTTGTTTACCTCTCTGCTCAAAAGAATCAGCACGTCAATATCGGAAAACGTTTCGGAATCACCTCGTGCCTTAGAGTGGAACGTGTAATTGGGCGCAAACACGTATAGCCGCTTCGTAGGAGCGGGGTTTCTCCGCTCTTTCCCGTGCAAACTCGTAATGGTTATACAAACCCAATCATATTGCAGGCGTACGGCAACCCTAAAGGTTTGCCCTACGTAAACGACGGGTTTTTCTCCCGTATTCATCAGCAGGAAACAACCCGTGCCGTAGGTATTCTTCGCTTCGCCCGCGTTGAAACAGGTTTGGCAGAAAAGCGCGGCCCGCTGGTCGCCCAAATCACCACAAACGGGCGTACTGGTCGTACCCTGGTCAATTGCGGCAACGTATTGTGGCATAGATTTCTTCCTTTTTTGCGCTAATTATGGGCAAAAGAATGCTGTTTTTCAATGAGATAACGTAATGGTGATTATTTTGTGTATAAGCGCTAAACCGAAGACTGCCGGAATTGGGCGAATGTCGCCACGGAGGGGAGACCTGTTTGCAGAAGCTTCTTCTCACTTTCCTGCTGCTTGACCTGCAAAAAAAGCACAACTCATACATCGCCCATCCCCTAAGCGACCTCGGCCATTCCACTTTCAGCATCTATTTATTGCAAGCATCATACATGCCACGCATACCCTCAATGCCGCAAGGGTTGAAAGGAAGGTGGGCGATGCCCACCCTACTTTTGTTCGTGCGTAAGACACAGGGTGTTGAGGCTTTGGTTGAAATCGTCGGGGACGGGTGCGGTGATGGAGATGGGTTTGTGGGTGTAGGGGTGTTCGAAGGATATTTGGTATGCGTGGAGCATCTGCCGTTGGACGTGCTGTAGTGACGGATGGGTGACGGGCTTGCGGTCGTATTCCGTCTCGCCGATAACGGGATGGCCTATGGACGCAAGGTGTATCCTGATCTGATGCGTCCTGCCAGTTTCAATTTCCACTTCCAAATAAGAGGCCTCTTTTCCCCGGCTCAGGGTCGTTACGCGGGTGACTGCCTGTTGTCCCTGAATGGGGGTACTTATGGTAAACGACCTTTTATCAATGCAACCTCTTACGATTGTCCGATAGGTTTTTTTGATAAGATGTTCTTTGAATAAGGGCTTCATCCGTTCGAATGGCTCCTTGTTCATTGCAAAGATGACCGCACCGGAGGTGTTTTTGTCCAACCGGTGGACGGCCTGGATGTGCGGGTCCTTGAAATTTCTGCGCAGGTACGTCTCAAGGCTTTCTGCGCCGTTGGTCAATAAATAGGGGGGTTTTGAAACGATCAGGTAGTGGCTGTCTTGAAATAGCGGGGTGACTTTCCGGGATTTCTGGGGCAACGGTTCTTCGGTTACCACTTCAATTACGTCCCCTTTGTTCAAAACGTAGGAGGCAATCCAGACACGCCGTTTATTGATAAATACGAGCCGTTTGTCGAGAAGGCGTTTGGCTTTATTGCTTGACAGCGACAGCTTGGCGACCAGAAAACCGAGCAGCGTGGGCGGGTCGGTTTTAGGAAGGAAGGTGAATTTCTGCATGGTTGCGTTAACTCCCCTAAACAAAAAACCCTTCGACAATTTTCATGCCGAAGGGCTTTTCATATAATTGGCTCCCCCGATAGGATTCGAACCTATAACCAACCGGTTAACAGCCGGCTACTCTACCATTGAGCTACAGGGGAACACTCTTGTTAAAAGGCAATTGCCTTATTTCTTATTTTGCAGGTAATCCAGTAATTTTGAAATCTCTTTTCTCATGTCCTGCCGGTGGACAATCCTATCCAGGAAGCCATGCTCCAGCAGGAATTCTGCCGTTTGAAATCCTTTTGGAAGCGAGCGTCTTATCGTTTCCTGAATTACCCTCGGTCCGGCAAAACCGATCAATGCCCTGGGTTCTGCTATCGTAACGTCTGCCAGCGATGCAAAACTTGCCATTACACCACCGAGAGACGGGTCAGTTAACACGGATATGTACAAACCGCCCGCGTCCTGAAAGCGCCCTATGGCTGCGCTGGTCTTTGCCATTTGCATGAGAGAGAAGACACCCTCCTGCATACGCGCGCCTCCCCCTGAGCCGGAGATGATGATTAAAGGAAGCCGAAGTTCTGTGGCTTTTTCGGCGATACGGGCAATTTTCTCTCCGACAACGGCGCCCATACTTCCCATGATAAAGGACGGGTCAGTTATCCCTACCATTACCGGCTTGCCTTCTATCTTCCCTTGCCCGACGATGGCGGCTTCCTTAAGCCCCGTTTTTTTCTGTTCTGCCGCGACTCTTTCCGGGTAGGTGATGCGGTCCTTAAAGTGCAGCGGGTCGCACGGCACCATGTTTTCCCAAAACTCTTCGAAACTATTTTCATCCAGCAGGAAATTGAGCCTGTCCTTGCTGAATATGCGGAAGTGGTGGTTGCAGTCAGGACAAACAAACATCCTTTCTTCAACGGTTTTTTTGTAAACCACACCCTTGCAACCATCGCAACGGACCCACAGTCCGTTGGGCATATCCTTCTTTTTTCTAAAAAAAACCATCAAGCGGCACCAAATATTACCCGTCGTCTAAAACAAGACAACAGATAGTTTATAAATTTTCAGTTAAAAAACAAGTTATTTTTGTAAAAGAAAATAACATTCCGTAAAAAAGAGACTGTTCACCGCAGAGGGCGCGGAGAACGCTGAGAAAGAGGGGAGACGGTGCTACAAATATCACGTCTAACCTATGTAAGCCATAAGCTGGCACGGACAAACAAACTTTGTCTGTGCCTGTACGCCCGTCTATACTGCTATCCGGATTGTGCCGCCCCTATGGGGCTAAAACAATAGAAGCTCTCTTTACCCACCGCTCACGCAGTGGGCTACGGTTGTTACACCCCGATGGGGTGTCTTTGTCATGCCCCGTTAGGGGCTACACAATCGTAGCCCACTGCGTAAGCGGTGGGAAAGACGTTATCAAGCCCCGGAGGGGCGACACAAACATCAGAACATTCAAATAGTAATGAGCATTCCCATTTAACAGCCGCGGTTGGTAGAAAATTTCTTATCGCTATCTTTTGGCAGCCTCTTTTGCTTTTAGCCTAAGGGTTCTGATTGCTGCGCATGGGTCATCGGCCTTGAATATGGCTGTTGCCGCAACGATAACGTTTGCGCCTTGCTGGACGATTTGGGTAATGGTTTCGTTATTAATCCCGCCGTCAACTTCGATCTCGAGCTTATCAGGCGACGCGTTTCGTAGCGCAGCAATCTTTGGCAATACGTCAGGTATAAATTTTTGTCCTTCAAATCCGGGGTTAACGGACATAACGAGCACCATGTCCAGGGACTCAATCAGATGTTCAATAGACTTTACCGGCGTCAACGGATTGAGCGACACGCCCGCCTTCAGGCCTTTACTCTTGATGAACGAAATGATTGCCTCCGGCATCCTCGTCGTTTCGATGTGAAACGTTATAAAATCACCCTCTCCTGCCGCATCCACAAAATCCTTCACGTAAAATTCCGGGTGCGAAATCATCAGGTGGATATCCAAGGGAACGCGGGTAATTTTTTTTATCCCTTTGACAATGAACGGCCCCATGGTAATGTTGGGGACAAAATGGCCGTCCATGACGTCAATATGAATTAAATCAATGGCAACGCCTTCGATCCTCTTGATTTCCTCTTCAAGCCGTACCGGGTTTGCCGCAAGGATGGAGGCCGAGATTTTGATTTCAGGTCGCATGGTTATGTCTTCTTTTTTGAGAGGGATGCAATGCCGGGAAGCTCGCCACCTTCTAATAGTTTAAGAAACGCCCCACCACCCGTGGAGATAAATGAAACTTCGTGTGTCTTTCCCGCCTTGTGAAATGCCATGTCGGTATCGCCGCCGCCGACAATGGTCGATGCATGGGAACTCGTTACCGCGTCTACCAGGGCATACGTGCCACGGCTAAAGGCGTCGAATTCAAAGGCGCCCATCGGGCCGTTCCACACGATGGTCTTGGCGTCCTGGAGTGCCTCGGCGAAGAGCTTTGTTGTAGCCGGGCCGATATCAAGGGCAAACCACTTTTCAGGGATTTCCTGATAGGGTACAATCTTTGTCTGCGCCCGTTCATTAAATTCGTCTGCGACGACGAAATCGACGGGCAGATACAATTTTATGCCGTTCTTTCGGGAAAGGTCCATCAAATTATCAACGACGTCGAGCATGCTATCTTCAACCAGGGACCTTCCTACCCCAAAGCCCTGTGCCTTGAGGAAGGTGAACGCCATCGCCCCACCGATGAGGATTTTGTCCATTTTCTTTGCCAGATTTTCTATAATCTTTATTTTGTCGGAAACCTTTGCCCCTCCAAGTATCGCCACTACCGGACGCATAGGGTTATTCACGGATTTCTCAAAATACTCTAACTCTTTCTTGAGGAGAAAGCCGGCGGCGGAAGGGACATGGCTATTGACGCCGGTCATTGACGCATGTTTTCTGTGGCAGTTTCCAAAGGCGTCCTGGATAAATACATCACACAGGTCGGCCAGCTCTTTTGCGAAAGCGGGGTCATTCTTCTCTTCGGCGAGATGAAACCTCAGGTTTTCCAATAAGAGGACTTCGCCGTAGCGCATCTCTTCGATGAGCTTTTTTACGGTTGGCCCCACGCAATTATCGGCCATAATTACCTTTACTTTTTCACCGAGGAAGCGCTGCAGGCGTTTTGCGACGGGTTTGAGGCTGTCTTTGTCATTAGGCTTGCCGTTCGGCCTGCCGAGATGCGAGGCGATTATTACCTTTGCTTCTTCATCCAGGAGATAATTAATGGTCGGCATGGTCGCCCGTATCCTGGCGTCGTCCGTAATGTTTCCATTTTCGTCCAAAGGCACATTATAATCCGTGCGAACCAAAACGCGCTTTTTGTGTACCGTGAGGTCTTGTATGAATAATTTATCCATAAAATAGGCCCTTTGTTTAGTAATGGTAAAAGAAATTATTTATCATAAATATAAACAGTTTACGTAGCACTTGTAATAACGGACGTTGTTTTACCATAGATGGTACGGCGTGTATGCTGATTGCTGAAGATCAAGGTAAGCGCCTTACTGCTTTGCGATTAATTCGATAAGGTCTATCATGCGATTGGAGAATCCCCACTCGTTGTCATACCAGGAGACAACCTTTACCATGCGTTTATCAATTACATACGTTAACGCTGAGTCAAAAATACTTGAGTGGGCGTTTCCAATGATGTCGGAAGATACGATAGGGTCTTCGCAGTATTCCAAAATGCCTTTCATTTCCCCGTTGGCGGCCTTTTTCATGGCCGCATTAACGGTTTCTACAGTAACGTCTTTTGAAAGCATTGCTACCAAATCCGTTACAGAGCCGTTGATAACAGGCACACGCAGGGACAGGCCATCCAGCTTTCCTTTTAGCGAGGGGATCACCTCGCCGATTGCCTTTGCCGCCCCGGTCGTGGTAGGAATAATGTTCATAGCAGCAGCCCTTGCCCGCCTTAAGTCCTTGTGGACAAGATCGCTGATGCGTTGGTCGTTTGTATAGGCATGAACGGTCGTCATCAGCCCCTTTTCCATGCCGAAATTGTCGTTAAGCACCTTTACCAGCGGCGCTAAGCAATTGGTGGTGCACGAGGCGTTAGACACGATTTTGTGTTCCGGTTTGAGTTCTTTTGTATTTACGCCAATAACGATGGTGGCGTCTATTTTGTCTTTGGCCGGCGCTGAAAGAAGGACGTATTTTGCGCCACTCTCCAGGTGTTTTGCGCAATCTTCCCTGGATGTGAATATGCCGGTTGATTCAATTACAATATCGACACCAAGCGCCTTCCACGGCAACTTCGCCGGGTCCTTCTCCATCAACAACTTGACCTCTTTGCCGTTTACCAGCAACGATTTCTCTTTTGCCTCTATGGCGCCGGCAAATCTGCCGTGAACCGTGTCGTATTTCAGCAGGATACCTAATGATTTTGCGTCTGTAAGATCATTAACCGCCAGGACGTCTATTCCCCCCCGTTCGACAATTGCGCGAAAAACGTTTCTTCCAATCCTGCCAAACCCATTGATTCCAACTTTAATTGCCATAACGGTAGTCCTTTTGTCGATATTTGAATAATATTGAGGGAATAAAATATTCTGAAAAAATTGAGTAATAATGTAGTGTTTTGTAAAATTCCCGCAACCTATAGGTATTTTACAAAAGCCTGAATTATTACAAACAAGGTAGGGTATTCTATAGGAAAGAAGCAGGTATTGTCAAGACTTTAGTATGCGTTATCCGGTTGCCTATATTACCGGCATCCACCATGGCCTGGTTTATTTAAACCTCCCGGTGCAAACCTTTTTTTCGTTAGGCGCAGGGGCAATGGAGTCAATCATTCATCCTATTCCTACGCGTAGCGCTGGCGGAAAATATATTGTTTACGTAGGGCGAACCTTTAGGTTTGCCGCCCCCCCTGCAATGTCATCAGCCTTAACATAACAGCGATAATTATTGTCTTACGTTCCACGCTCAAATATGCTAAGCTTTTACTCATAAAATGAACTTTTTATGTTTCTAAAAATGGGGAAGAAACAGCTCAAACAGAGTAAAATCGTTCATTACCTATTTTGCCTCTGCCGGGGTTGGAAAACACCGGTTTGATTCTATATAGATAAAGTAATTACCTTATGAAAGTGCTTTTGCTTTTTCCGCCCGACTGGCTGCCATCAGAGCCGTATTTGAGCCTGCCCACGTTGACTGCCGCCCTGCGCAAGGCGGGTTGCGAGGTGGTTCAGAAGGACGTCAACGTAGAGATGTATGACATGATGTTAAGCAAACTCTTTCTTATGCACGTCCGCGATAGGATTGCGCATATTCTTCCTCTCTACCGCAGGCTCGCAGAGTCACAGCCCCACCATACCGGGTACAAACAATTGGTAAACCATATACGCACGTGCGACGACGAATTTTTTGCCCGTGTCGGCGACGACATAGAAAAGGCCGTAAAAATCATCAGAAGTGGCGATTTTTACGATATCAATAAACTGGAATGGGCTAACGCACGCCTGCACGAGGCCATGTCCGTAATCTCGCTGGGATACTATCCCGCACAGGTCTGCTTTCCACCTATGGAGACAGACATGGGGTACAAGACCTACCAATCCAGCGAGATACTGAGCGCCACCGAAGACGACACGGTTAATATCTACCGGCACGTTTATCGCCAGCTCGTTGAGCCGGTTATAGAACGGGAACGTCCAGCGATGATAGGCATTTCCGTCGTCCAGAAAAAACAATTGATTCCCACCTTTACGTTTTGCAGGATGATTAAGGAAAAATATCCCGATATCCACATTACTCTGGGTGGAAATATCATTACCAGGATGCGGGACGTCCTGACACACAATACCGCGCTCTTCAGATGGTTTGACACCGCCATTCTCTATGAAGGAGAAGACGCCATCCTGCATTTAGCCTGGGCTATTGATAACCACGAAACTGATTTTTCCCGATTACCGAACCTGATTTATAAGGACAAGCACGGCATTCACGCAAACACGACGGTCACTTCCGTTAATATTACCCAACTACCGCCGCCCGATTTTGAGGGGTTGCCGCTGAGCAAATACTTTGTCCCCAATCTCATCCTCCCCTATCTTGCCACCCGCGGGTGCTACTGGGGGCGCTGCGCCTTTTGCGACCACTCACAGGGCTATACCAAGAAATACCGGGCGAAACCGGTTGAACAGATAATCGACGAGATCGAATCCCTGAAAAACAAGCACAGATGCCGACATTTCCACTTCACCGATGAGTCGTATCCCCCAGCGCTCTTCAAACGGTTGTCTCAGAAACTTATAGAAAAAAAGACCGGCATCTCATGGACCACCCATCTGCGGTTTGAAAAGTCCCTTATGGACGAACACGTCTGGAAAGAGGCGGCGGAATCGGGATGCAAAAGCCTCTATTTCGGCTACGAGTCGGGCAACGAGCGGGTGCTGGAACTCATGAACAAGGCTACGAACCTGGAAACGATAAAGACCATCCTGCGCCATTCCGCAAGGCACGGAATCTGGAACCACTGCATGGGGTTCTTCGGCTTTCCCGGAGAAACCCGTGAAGAGGCGGAAGACAGTATCCGTTTTCTGGAAGATAACAAGGATTTTGTGCATTCCGTCGGCTTTATGACCTTTGTACTCGGCAAATACAGCCCGATAGCACGTGAACCCGACCGTTACGGCGTCTCTGCGTATAAAAATCCGGAATGGGACCTTGCCCTTGATTACTACTTTACCACAAAATCAGGCCTGGGGGTTCACGACGCCCTGAAGGTATTTGAAGAATTCGAACGCCGCCATGACCCCAAATGGGATTTACGGCTAACCGTCCGGGAATATATCTTTTTATATGTTGACCACTATAAGACAAACAAGTTAAATATATAGGAATTATTAGCCGGGGTACGAGTGGGAAAAACAGTGTGGTGTGGAATGTTGCGGTAATGTATTTCTAAAACAAAACTGGGGATGGATAGTAAATCCATCCCCAGCATGAAATAATGAAGTTGTTATCTAAATAGACTCAATATGGACTGAGGACCTGAATTTGCCTGAGCGAGCATTGCGCTGGCCGTCTGCTGCAATATCGTCAGTTTTGTGGCGTTAAGCTGCTCGTATGCCATGTCGGCATCCTCGATACGGCTCCTTGCCGCCTCGGTGTTGGTCTTTGCCACCGTCAAGCTTGACTCCTGATAGCTCAACCTGTTCACCACGGAACCGATATAGCTCAATGCCTCAGAAACATCGGCAATTGCGGTATCAATCCTACCCATCA
>JACVXV010000232.1 GCA_015661205.1 Candidatus Brocadiaceae bacterium | reverse complement strand
TGGTTATAAATCACTGGGTTGCCTGCAAACAGCCATGTATCATACACTTGGTAATTTGCCGGAACCAATACTTACCCACAGATTCTGCGGATGAGGCATATTTTTAGAGATTTTTCAGCCCATTATAAGTAAATGGGTTAGTAGAAGCAATAAGATATTCAACACCCGTGCTAATGATTTACAGCAGCTTTTCAACTATAATTGTGCCTCTCCCCCGCTACTCTGCCCCCCTGCCCCCACATACCCATCAGTCCACGAATCTTTCATTTTGACAATTTCTCCAAGGTTTTGTATATTTTATTCGTGGGTGTTATATACATGTTATTTTTTTTAAAAGGGAACTTATGAACAAGCTCTTCTTGTTTTTGTTATGCTTTGGCCTGTTATTGACTCAGGCGAATGCTTGCTCGGCGGAAAAAAGCCCTAAAAGTGACGTTATCGTAACGGTCAACGGCAAGAAAATAACAAACAAGGACGTTGCAGAGCGTCTTCAAGAGCATAGAAACACCGATGACGTTACTCTTGATGCTTTAAAACAGGATATTGTTGATCGGTTGATTATGGATACGCTGCTTGATGAGTTTATCGACAAGCATGGCCTGCTTGTTACGCAGGGTGAAATTGACAGGGAGATTGAGAAGATACGGTTCGATATCGAAGGCCGCCAGATGAAAGCCGTTCAGCCATTGGAACAAATCCTTGCATTGATCGGCTTTGGCGTGACGGAGTTTAAAACGAGTATAAAACACTCTATCGCCCTGGAAAAATATTTTGGTAACAAGCTAAACGACAAGGCCCTGGAAAAATATTTTGAACAGAACAAGAACATGTTTAATGGTGAAACGGTCAGGGTCAGCCACGTCCTTATCGATACGCGGGGTCTGATGACGGATGCATTGCGCTTGCAGGCGCTTGAGCACATTCGGAATATCAAAAAAGAAATTGATCGGGGCGCCGGTTTTGAGGAGGCGGCAAAGAAGTACTCCGACTGTCCATCCGCCCAAAAAGGGGGAGACCTGGGGTTTATTCTACGGAAGGGAACCCTTGCGAAGGCGCTTCTCGATACGGCTTTTTCTATGCGCATAGGGGAAATAAGCGAACCGGTGCAAACAGAATACGGATACCACCTGATAAAGGTAACGGACAAGAGGGAAGGAGCAAACATCAGATTTGCCGATGTTAAAAAAGAGGTGCGCCTGGAGGCTCTTGATGAAGAAACCGTTAAGTTGCTTACCCAGCTCCGTAAAGACGCTCAAATTACGTTTAATCAGTAGTGTTCGATTATAGTATTGCAAAGAGTAAAGGCATTTTCAAACAAATATATATCTTGACGTGAAAATTTTAAACGGTATAATGTTACGATATTTATTGGCAAGATATCACGAATATGTAGAAAGGGGGTGGATAGAAAAGGGTTTATTTAATCGTTTATTATCTGTTTCCTCAAATTATGGTGCTTAAGTATCAAGTCTATTAATGAAGAAAGGAGAAAGTTGTTATGTTTAAGAAGATATTTGCTGGTTTATTGGGGGTGGCTTTGATTACCGGTATCGGTGTTGCGAATGTTCAGGCTTATTCAACAAAAGCTGCTAAACTGTACGTTACTGCAATTGCTATCGGTACGCCAATTATCGGTGCAGAAATTAAGGTCGGGGACAATGCTTGCACAACCGGCAAAAACGGCACCTGTGTGTTCGAATTAAAGCCAGGGGCGTATGAAATTTCAGTTCACGAGCATGGTGGCGCAACCGCTCATAAAACCGTTAATTTGGAAGAAGGAAACATCCTTTTCGTATCTTTGGATTTAGGCGCAAAGGCCCTTCATGCCAGTGGCTCTCACTAATTTAAGTTAGCACTTCAATAGTGTTAGCCGTTTTTTGTACTATAAAGGCAGTCGCTAATATAATATTAACGACTGCCTTTTTTGTTATACACGATTTTTTGCCGATGCACCCAAATGGCTAATTACCACCACACACCAAGGTTAACAATCCATACCTTTTCGTAATACACCCTGCCATTTATTTTACATCGATTTACTTATATATAAATAACTAGCACACTTGCGTAAATACTCCCTCTTTCTTCACTTTTTGCACTATGCAATGGCATAGCAATTGCGTGTTGCTAAAGAAAGGTGCTAAATAGTGCCTGCTTGATAGCGGGTGGGTTCTGTTGAAGCGCTTCTCTTTAAAAGTTTTTGCCTTTCAGCAATGGCACACTATCATAATAGGTATCCATTCTCATTTATGCGTGTTACCAAGAGACGTACGCCTGGCGTAAAAGCAACCTGTCGCTCCTGGGGAGAATTCGGTCGCATCTTTGATGCGATAACTGACCCTATTGTTATATTTGATACGGAGTTTAAAGTAGTCAATATAAATAAGGCTGCAAAGCTTTTCTTCCCGGAGTGCACGATCGGGGAAAAATGTTTCGCTACCAAACATAAATTTGCGTTGGCCTGCAAAAGTTGTCCAACGTGGCAGACATTGAAGACGGGCGCAACGACAACGTGCGAGATATTAAGCCCAAAAACCAGCGACCCGATTCTTTTAAAGGCATACCCTATTTATAACAAACTAAAGAAAATAAAGGGCGTTGTCCTGATTGGCAGGGAAAGTGACGACGTGCCGGTAAAATGGAAGAGGCAAAAAGGTTGTTGACAACGTTCTCCCCGCTGGAGTAGTATATCCCTTACGTAAAGCCTTTTTTAACCCCAGTTTGATTTTTGCCGTAATTGCCAACCAATCATGCGCCTTATAAGACCCGTATTCCACACCTATTGGATAATTGTGCCTGTCATACTCATGTTAACAGGCTGTTTAAGCGGGTCAAGACCCGACGTTCTTATTTCTCCCGATATGGATAAAAGGCTTCGGCACATAAATTCATTGCCTCTTGCCGTGGCCTTGTATATCGAACCAATCCTCCGCACGTACGTTCAGGAAGCGCCTTTGAAGCAACGCGAACCTGGTACGCCGCATTATGTCTTCCCGAATTTTGTATTCCCCATTGGAAAGCCGCTTTCCGCGAAGATCGAAGAAACTTCACGGATGGTATTTAGCAAGGTTGTCTTGATAGATAGTTTGCAAACCCCTGAATACCTGGCTGAAAAGGGTTTGAATGGCATTTTGGCGGTGCGTTTGAAGGATTCAAAGATAGAGCTTGAGATGGACAATACCGTTTGGCGGGCTATCGGACGGCACTACCTTGCAATTACCACTTCGTTCTCTGATACGAAACAAAATAAAATATGGGAATCGGAAATTGTCGTGGAAGGGGAAAGTTTGGATTTTATCACTTCGAGGGTCGAACAGGAGTGGTGGATGACAACCGGTCCCAAATTCGGCCCCGCCGTGGATGACGCCATACAAAAACTTACCTACGACCTTGCGCAAAAACTTGTCACGTCGGAAGAAATCTCAGCGTATATCTCTAACGCGGCAAAGCCGCAACATCGATGACGGCTTGCAGGTTAACGCCTTGTGTGCGTTTGGTGATGTCTCCGACGGTGTCCTTGAGTTTGTCCAGTGATTTCGCGCCTGGCCTGTTCCGTTAGGAACAAAATATTGGTAGAACGATTGTATTTTAAATATGCCATGCCTACGGTATTTGTGTTTGCGTGCGATTGCTTTTTCTACCGATATTTTGTCCCTGCGGGACATTAAAAGAAGCAGGCATAAATTGTATGTGGCATTTAAGGATACACCAGGTTTCTCACCCCTCATTTTTCTAAAAACAGAGGCTTTTGGCTATAACACTTACACTATTTCTGATTTATTCGATTCACTATTCAACGTAATTTCTATAGCGTCCTTTAGAATTTCATTTGGTGCAGTAGCCATCCTCTTAGCTCCTTAATCTTCAGAATATACCGTTCGGTAAAACTCCTCGTGCATTTCTTCTTAAAAGAGAACTTCTCGTAATGTTTCGTTGTTAATGTATTTGCACTCCACCTCCCTCTTCTATCGTTCCTCATTCATCCTCTTTTAACCCGACTTTCGCAATTCGCGCCCCAAAACGGTCATTTTTAGGCATTCAACGCCTTGAAACCCTTAATTTTACTGGGGTGGATTTTCAAAAAGCCCTGTAGTGCCGACCTACCCTCTTGACGCGTTCACTAAAAACTGAGAAAATGATTTCATGTTTTTACGAGT
>JACVXV010000231.1 GCA_015661205.1 Candidatus Brocadiaceae bacterium | reverse complement strand
CTTATCGCCCATCTAAGAGCGCATGTCTTTGAATTTATCGTCTATCTCAGAGTGAAGCGCTTTGAACTTGTCGCTGATGAAATCTTTCAGGCTTTGCTGCCCATTTACATGCGACTGTTCAATAACGTCTGTAAGGACTTCCGATTGCTCGTGAGTAAAGCCAACAGATTCAAACTTCCGTAGGTTTTCGAGTTCTTTTCGTTATAGGCATTTAGTTATTGTATCAATTCGACAAAATACTATCAATACAAAAAAAGACAAAGACACACAAAAACGCTTGACATTATTTGGTGGATACGCTCCGCTTAATCCACCCTACATCCTACTTAATAAGTGGACACCAATATTGATAAACCGCAGGAACGGATGGAGTAGGTTTGTGGTAAAGTTTTACCGGCTTCCAATTATCAAAAATCGCGCCTAATAAAATTCCTGAAACTAAGGGGCCTTGTAGAAACAGGTGTACTTCAGTGTTCCCTTGGAGATCAAAAAGATATCTCTTTTCTCTTAGGAGGTTAATCAATGTCTCAATGTCCTTTGGAGGCTTTATACCGTGCATATTAATTTCGACTATCTCCATTTTCCAACCCATAGTATTCAAAAAAAGTTCTACATCTTTTTTAATAGATTGAGATTGGGATACAAGAGATAAGGCCAGTGCAATGGGGTTTTGGGTTTGCACACCTTCGTAAAACGTAATCATATCCTGAAAGTTTTCAATCTTTGGAGCAGACCTTGCAAGTTCTTTTAATCTTCGATTTTGCATTAAAAGACGAAAGGATGCATAACCGGCAAAAATCATGGTGATAAAGCTGATAATAACCTCAAAAGGTTCAAGTAATGCCCCGACTTTACAAAAACAATCCCACATTTTTTAACCTTTCACTAAAAAGGGTTATGGTCAAATATTACCACGTCACCGGTAACGGGAGACCGGTACGACAGCTTTTTTGCCTTGCCATGCAAGGCGTGCGCAACAGCCAGGTAAAGCCAGACGGGGGCCTTACCCGTCAGAACGACCTCATTACCATCGCCGGCAAGGTCAATGGCTTTTTTACTATAGACATGCAAATCCAGAAGTTTTGCAGTGTCAGGGAAGAAGTCGCTTAAATTTATTTCTATCCCAGGATTAGTTTGTTTCATATTTGCTGACCATAACCTTTGTCAAAACTTATGCCCTTTATTACGCCTTCTCCGTAACGGATCAACAATCTCTCCACCAGCGGAATTAACGACGATCCGTTTCAGTCCCAGCCGGCTGGGATGTCCTTTCGGACTACCCTTTTTAGCCGGCTGGGATGTCCTTTCGGACTACCCTTTTTAAGTTGTTGCGACAAAAGGGGTTAAATCGCCAAAATTCAGAACCTCCCCCTGTTTTGACAAAAATCATCCGTTTTTGAGGGGGGTTCTGAATGGATGTTGGATTTTACCATTTTTTTCTTTAAATAACAAATGCATATCCATCGTCAATATCCCTCTTCTTTGCCGTTCCGATTACCGTATTTTTGGACGTATATTCCAATCGATAGACCTTTATAAAACCGGTTTTTATCTCTAGCTTTTCGAGTTTGCCAATTAACTCATTCCGGCCTCTCCTGGTAAGCCTGCATTCAAAGACGCTCTTTTGCACCCTGAATCCGAAGCCCTTGAGTACCTTGTCAACCTTACCCCGCTCTGCGTCGGAGGTAATGTCATAAACCACTGCGTAATCAGAAACGCCTTTCATAAATTCCTCCATTCCAGCGAGTAGGGTAGATTAAGCGAAGCGTCTCCGCCAATCCGATTTAGAAGACACGATGCAAATCTGTCCGGATTTTTACTATCCGGTAAATTTAGCCACGAATGGACACGAATTTACACGAATAGGCACGGACAAACGGAGAGACGCCCTGCCAGGGCGTCTGTACAGTCCATGCCACCCAAGTTTCCGCATAAACCAACACATCCTTGCAGGCCTGAAAGGCCGACAGGTCATAGCGGGGGGTGAAGCCCCCTGAAACAATTTTTTGAGGTATTAAGCCCCGAAGGGGAGACAGGGTATTTTATGTGCAGTCAGGCGTTTCCTCCTGACTGTCCCTCCCCACGACCAAGTAGCAGGAGGAAACCCCTGCCATCACACAAAATACGGCGTCCCGTGTCCCTACTGTTTTAGTCCCAGCCGGTTGGGATGTCCTCTCGGACTTTGCCTACCGGAATGACGGACCGATATAATTGTTTCAGTCCCAACCGGCTGGGGATGTCTTCTCAATTTCACACTAAAGAATAAACCTCGGTGGGGTTTGGCAACACCCTCCTCTCCTTAAACTCATTAATTGGTGTAATTGTCATATATCGGGTTTTTTCATCAGAACGCTCTTTATCAAATACAAGCATCGTCTTTAGTTCCTTCATCCTGTCTACCCCCCACAACGTGTTTACCGGTTCTGCGCCCGGTGTTATTTTGAGTTTGTTAAGGACGTATACCGCAAACTGTTTCTTGAAGTGTGGTATATCTTTGTCTTTCGCGGTCGATTCCGGTATTGCGGCGTCCCATTCCGCAAGCAATCTCGTATAGCGGGTCTTTCGGTCGGATAAAAAGAGTTTTGGGGTAATTTTTACCGTACCGAGGCCGAGGGGCTTCCCCATCCCCAGCTTATGACAGCAATTATCAGGTAAATCCAGCGCAAACAAGAGCGCGCCCAATTCTACGTCGGAGAGGTTTTCGAAACGAATCTTGCCGGTAAAGGTCTTGTTTGCGGCTACGGGTTTTATCTTCGTGTGTTGTGTATCATAAATACCGATGCACTTTAATATTGCCAATTTAAGGTTTTCCGGTAATGATTGTACATTTATTTCCCTTTTCTGCTTGTCGGTACGTACATATTGGGAAAAATCCCGCTCTTGTAAGCCGTGTTCGCGGAGCAATTCATTAAATTTGTCCGCAGGAAATGATAGGGTTGATTCCTGCCATGTATCGCCTTTCCTATGCCAGTATAATTTGTTTCCCCGGAGGGTGGCTACATCATTATAATTTTTTATACCCTTGTAGCCGCGGATACTGCCGTCATCCTTAAACTCCGGGGTGACCTTGCCCTGTTTCAGATAATGTTGAAACGTAGTGGGTTTGGGGTTTGAAAGCACGCAGGGTATATCTTCTTTTTGCGGGACATCTTCCCGCCCCGCGCCAAATTCTGCGCATTCAAAAAATACCCGCCCGGCAAGCGTCGTCTCATTTTCAATGTTTCCAAAGATTGCCTCAGCAATATCTATCTTTTTTGTTTCCTGAAATTTTTGCATCTCATCCGGCAGGAAATCGTTTAACTTTCGTTCGTAAGCAAGCCTGAACAGACCGGTATGTCCAAATGACTTCACCTTTCCGGACTCTTCCACATAAAAGCATGGAACCTCCGCTATCTGTGGATTTTCGAAATGGCGCAACAGGTTGGCTTCTTCATGCCTATCCTTGTCGTTCCTGTAATCCTCTATTACGCTGGGCAAGAATTCCAATTTTGTATTTGAAGGAGGACCAATAACCCAGTGCAGGTGTTTTCCCCTTCCATTGTTGCGATATCGTGGGCCGCCCATCCAGCCGCTGTGGATTAATGCCCCCTCGGTAGAATACGCCAGGTGATTGCTTATTTTGCAAATATCAGTTACTTCCGCATAATACATTCCTACAGAACGCTTATGCCTTTTGGGTGGGTTATAGGTAAATCTTACCTGCGCAAAATCAAAACTGTACTTTGGATTAGCCTCATACTCGCCCTTTGCATTTATCCTATTCATGCGTTCTGACAATACACCATTGCTTATTACCAGGTCTTCTTCAACCCGATAGTAGCGGCAACCATGAGAATTTTTCTGTGCGGGTTTAATCTTAAACTCCATGCCTTCTTTTACCAGGTAGCCGGCCTGTACCTGTTGAGAGTAACCCGTCAGGTCGTTTCCCGATAACATTTTATCTACATATTTTTTTCTTAGATCGAGCGCCTTATCTACAAATGAACGGAAGTGATATTTTCTATCCCCTTCAAAGAACCCCAATTTACTAAAACTTACCATTTCCACCATGGCTCGTGCCATTCCACGTAACGAACTACCTGGGATACAAACGTTGCCACCGCCTGGAGAAAAGAAGTTGGGATTGATGTATTTCTTCTTTCCATCTTTTTCCAATTCTTCCTTTGTTGCCATCTCCTCTTTTGTCAAGGTATCCCTGATATACAGGGGCGTCTTTGTTGCAATGACCAGTTCTATGTGGCCGGTGCGCTTGCCGTCATGATATCTATCAAAGGTACAGCTATCGGCGCCTGGACTGGTTTCTGCCGACACTACGGCTGTATGTAAAGGGACGAAGTTGTAGGGCGCAGTTGCCGCAGAGGGAGCGGCGGCCGGTTGAGCAAGGTTCGTTCTCTGCGGGTTGCCGCCCTGTCCCCTGGCGCCAGTGTGGATGTGAGAAGTTGTCTGTGCCTTCGAAAATAGTACTTCCCCCTGCAATATCACCTTTACAATCTGCCCGCCTTCCCGCTCCACCTCCACCTCTTTTCCGTTGAGTGATTGTATGTTTTGGCGAGTGCAATTCTGAATCGTCATTGGCTTGCCACTGTCTACAAAGACCACACCGACAATGACTTTGCCATTTTTGCCTTGAGAAATCTGGAGTTTTGCCTTTTCCATAACGTTATTCTCCTTGGTTTTAAATTAATACATCCTTCGGTAATCCATTCGGCTCAGTCGTCCCTACGGGACTCTCTTTTGTTTATGGTTCTTAACAGGCAATGAATTGCCTGCCTATTATCGGGCGTCCCTATCGGGACTAAAAAGGTATAATCACTTTTTTTAAAGTAAAAAACATCCGGGTGCATTCCCACATTTTTGCAAATTAGCATTTTGTCCCATAGGGACAGATGGAAATAGCTCACCGATTTATCGGTGGGACCAGAGGCCAGAATTTTTAGTCCCGTAGGGACGGCTGACTGCATTGACGTTTCCAGCCGGCCTTACCAGGATAAGGAGTTTACAAGAAATTGGGAATGCATCCAAAACATCCTGCCTTTTATTCCAAGTCCTTTCCGTCGTAGACAAATCCCACAAACCTGCAATCCACGTAGGTGGCCTGGTGCGCCTCGTTGTAGTCTATGTAATTCCTCGTCCTGAGAAACACCCTGTTCCTCTTTGTTCCATCATTCAGTTTAATGAGTTCGGGAAAGGGCAGCGCCAGTTCCGTCCCTCGGTCTTCACGGATTATGGTGTAGCCGTCCAGGGTTTCTGCCCTTGTGCCAAAGAGCGCCTGTTTTGCGTCGGCCACGCATACGTCGGTACCCCCGGTATCCGTACGGAACCTGCCCTTTAGCCCTTCTGAAGAACGCCAGAGGAGTAATTCCTGATGCTCATTGAATACACGGAGTTTTTGAATGTATTTGGGGTCGATGGTTTTCTTCCGGTAAAAATCGAATGTGCTGCCATTG
>JACVXV010000102.1 GCA_015661205.1 Candidatus Brocadiaceae bacterium | reverse complement strand
AACATCAACGATAATACCAGGCGTGTGGCAAACCTAAAGGTTCGCCCTACAAAACACCGTAGGGCAAGGCTTCAGCCTTGCCCCTGGAACGTGCGATTGGGGATAAACACGCACGTATTCGTGCAAAGCCCAACGATATTTTTTTCGTTCCCAAGCTCCGGCTTGGGAATGCTCTGGTAGGTCAACCGTCCCCGGTTGACAAATAACAAAATACCTTATGGAGGAATTATTGTGCCTGATAAATCAAAAACAGACACGTCTGAACCCAAACAGCAACGTCTCGTCCGCGTATTCATATCATCCACCTTCCGCGACATGCACGCTGAACGGGATGAATTGGTGAAGTTCGTATTCCCGGAACTCAGACGGCGCTGCCGCGAGCGTCAGGTGGAATTTGTTGAGGTTGACCTCCGATGGGGTATCACTGAAGAAGAAAGCAACCGAGGCCTGGTGCTGCCTCTATGCCTGGATGAAATTAAGCGGTGCAAACCGTATTTCATCGGACTCCTGGGCGAAAGATACGGCTGGGTGCCAAAAAACATTCCGCAGGAACTTATTGAACGTGAACCCTGGCCGAAGGAACACCTCGGCGAGACGGGTAAATCCGTTACAGAACTGGAAATCCTACACGGTGTCCTCAATAACCCCGAAATGGCGGAACATGCCTTTTTCTACTTCCGTGACCCGGCGTATATTGAATCAATTCCACCGGAAAAACAAAAAGACTTTACCGCAGAGGACGCGGAGGGCGCGGAGAAATTACGGGGATTAAAGGAGAAAATACGTGCATTTGGCGTCAAAAGCAATCGTGCTGTGCGTGAGAATTATCCCGACCCTAAGAAACTTGTGGAATTGGCGCTTGAAGACCTGTGGAAGGTGATTGACAAGAAATTCCCGATAGAAGGTGTGCCCACCGCCCTTGAACGTGAACGGATGGATCATGAGGCGTTTGCTATAGCACGGCAAAAGGTCTATATCGGCAGGGAGGCATATTTCAAGCGGCTGAACGACCATGTTACATCAGCAGGTCTGCCGTTGGTGGTGCTGGGCGAGTCGGGGTCTGGCAAGTCTGCCCTTATAGCGAATTGGGCAAAGGAATACCAGGAAGACCATCCTGGAGATTTTATGGTGTTTCACTACATTGGCGGCACGGCGGACAGCGCAGACTACGTGAAAATACTCCGCAGGATAATGGAAGAAATAAAGGAACGGTATGAACCAAAAGAGAAAGAAGGTATCAAAGACCTTTCGCTTTTCAAAGGTACTCAAGAAGACGATATTCCTTTCGACCCAAAGAAGGTGGTGGAGATCTTTCCTGTATGGCTGGCAAAGGCTGCGGCAAGGGGCAGGTTTATCCTCGTCCTTGACGCACTCAACCAGCTTGAAGACCGTGATAACGCACCCGACCTCGGATGGATGCCACATTTCTTTCCCGAAAACGTGCGCGTCATCCTTTCCACCCTGCCTGGCCGGAGCCTGGATGCGCTGGAAAAACGCCACCTGCCAGCGATGCGGGTGGAATTACTCAGCCCCGATGAACGCAAGAAACTCATCGGGGAATATCTTGCCCGGTTCACCAGGAAACTCAGCCCTGAAATAATTAACCGGATGGTTACTGCCCAACAAACGGCAAACCCCCTCTACCTCAAGGCATTGCTGAAGGAGGGGATTATCGGAGGCGGAGCTATTGGAACTGCTCGGTAACGGCAAAGAGCCGATGCCGCGCGCATACTGGTCGCCGCTGTACCTGGCGGCAGAGGAATCGCTGGTGAGCAGGTCGGGTCTGTTAAACTTTTTCCATGACTACCTGAGAAAGGCCGTTGAAGACAGATATTTTCATGACACTATAAAGAAATGTCTGGATACAGAAAAGAAACGGCTGGCGCACCTCCGGCTTGCCGATTATTTTGATAAAAAGGAATTGGATGCACGTAAGGTGGATGAACTTCCATGGCTGCTCCGCCAGGCAGAAGCCCGCGACCGTCTCCGTGCCTGCTTGCTTGATATTGACCAGTTTCTCCTGATCCAGAAACGTGACCAGAACGAACTGATGGTCTATTGGGTCTGGCTGCGGGAAGAGCGGGAGATGGGGGAAGGTTATCTTGAAAGTTTTGAATCGTGGTCAGGAAAGCCGGGCAACCAGGACTTACGGACCTCGTATGCGGCTAATGGATTGGTGGTATTTCTTTTACACGCCGCCCTTCATGCGGAGGCGGAACCGTTCATGCGCCGCGCACTCAGGATTGATGAGCAGAGCTTCGGCGAGAACCACCCGAACGTCGCTATCCACCTCAACAACCTGGCTCAGTTGCTTCAGGCCACCAACCGGCTCGCGGAGGCGGAACCGCTGTGTAGGCGTATGGTAGAGATATTTCTCCAATTTACCAGTAAGACCGGCCATACGCATCCGCATCTGCACGCCGCTACCAACAATTATGCCGGTTTGTTACACGCGATGGGACACAGCGCGGAGGATATCAGAGACGATTTGAAGAAGTTGGGCAAGCGCTTCGTGGTGGATCTGGGAGGAACGGGTGGACATGCAAACGCACAACCGTCACCAAAACTCCGCGCAGTGATTGAGCAGTTGAATCGTGACCCGTCGAAGGCACAGGAAATATTCGGGAAACTCCAGCGCGAAGACCCGGCGTTATTACAGGAACTCATACCATTGATTCAGCGCCAACAGCAGAAGTAACCGACGAATGAATGTACAACAACCAAATAAGGAATTATCATAATGGCAACCGGGGACGGTTGCCTCACCATGGAATTACCCATGAAATTGCCCATGAAATTGCCCATGGTAGCGCACGCGTCTCGCTTGCGCGAAATCCACGGTAGGTCAACCATCCCCGGTTGACAAATAAAAACAGGTAAAATAATGATAAAATTGCAATGAATATGCGACAAGCGGGGGAGAGATGGATTTGTTTATTCCACCTTGCCCATTCCATTTGCAACGGACGATAAACAAGGAGATATACGATGCAATTAGAAGAGAAAGAATTGGAATTAGACCAGCTTGCGTTACGGTATTGTCGCCAGATTATCATGCAGACGATGGACCACGTGCGCAGCAGTATGCGTGAGGAAAACCTGACGGCTATGAAATGCAAGGTAGCCAATTTTCACGTAAACAAGTCAGACCTGAATCAGACCAAGGCGATTGACCAGGTAGCGGAAGACCTGATTGTTGATGCGCTAAGCCGGAAATTCACCAAGCTCCCGGGCGTCAAGGCCTATACGGTCTTTTCCGAAGAATTGGGGATTAAGACCTTCCCGGATGGCGCCCGGGAAGACGAGGCTGACTTGGTGGTCTTTATTGATCCATTGACGGCACGGAGTTCGTCGAGTCCCTTCAGGGAGGCTGGTGCCTCCTGGCCGTGTATGACCGGCGGATTGGCGACGTGATTTGTGCCGTTGAGGGGGATATCTTTTTTGACCGGTTATACTGGGCCTCACGGGGCGGATATCCGGAATGCCTGGATTTCATCACCCATTCCTGGTTCCGGTTGGATGGAGGCAATGCCCCCAAATCCAGCCTGGCGGGCGCCAGGGTGAACGTGCTGACCACCAAGGTGGATCGCTTCCGCGCCTTGTCAGAGCAAACGGATCTGCTAAATGCGATACGCGAGGCGGATGGACGGGTCAATCTCTCCTGGGGTTCCAACACCATCATCCAGGTGGCGGCCGGGTATGCCGACGCGGCCATTGAATTTGCCAAATGCTTTGCCACCTACGACGTGCTGCCCGGCCTGTACATCGGCCTGAAAACGGGTCTGACCATCCTTGATCTATCCGGCGAACCGTTAACGACCCACCTGGATATTGACACTATCTTCGCCGCGTTCCGCCGCGACGCGCGACATCCTCAACGCACCCCTTTTGTCGCAACCAAGGACCCCGCCCTTGCTCAGCAAATAATCAGACTGCTGAAGAAATGAGCATGGTTTGGTTGCGGCACGAAACCCAGCAGGTATATTATGCGCTTTGCCATGAAAGTAGCAGGTGAACTGTAATTGACTGCCGGATTTCACCTTATTTTTTCATATTCCTGTTTTATTTCTGAGAAACTACGTTTTCCAGGATGGCGTTAACCAATCCGGGGATGGTGTATTCATCGGCTGCTATGGAAATGTGAAGTCCCATCTCCTCCGCGGTCTGCGTGGTTATTGGGCCGATGCTCGCGTACTGTACCCGTCCATTCAACGCCGCAAGGTTCTTTTCCCCAACAATCTGTATAAAATTCCTCACGGTGGAAGAACTGGTGAAGGTGATGATGTTAATCTCGCCGTTTTTGGCTTTTTCAACAAGGTCAACATCCTTTGGCTTCGCCATGATGGTCTTGTAAGCCACCAGATCAGTCACCTTTCCCCCTAGTTTCTGAAGTTCTTCAGGTAAAAAGCTCCTGGCGATGTCCGCACGCGGGAGCAGGAAGCTTTCACCCTTTATGGGCGTTACCTTCTTCAGTTCCTCGACAACGGATTCCGCAACGAACTTGGGCGGCCTGCAATCGACCTTGATGTAGTATTTCTTAATGCCCTCTTCCGTTGCCGGTCCAATAGCGCAGAGCTTGAGGCCTTTGAGGTCACGCACGTCCCTTCCCAACTCAAAAAGGCGCTGGAAAAAGCAGTCAACCCCGTTGGTGCTGGTAAAGACCAGCCAGTTGAAGGTGTGAATGACCTTTATGGCGTCGTCCAGCGGTTTGACGTCGTCCGGCTTTGCAATCTCAATCGTAGGGAATTCAATAACGTGCGCGCCGTGTTCGTAAAGTTTATCGGCAAAGTCGCTGGCCTGTTCCCTCGAACGGGTAACAACGATGGTCTTCCCGAACAGGGGTTTGGTCTCAAACCAGTTGAGTTGATCACGCAACTTTACCACCTCGCCGACAATGGTAATCGCCGGCGGTTTTATATCTTTTGCTATCTGAACAATCGTACTCAACGTACCGACAACAGTTTTTTGCCGGGAGGTCGTTCCCCATCGGATCACGGCAACGGGGGTATCCTTGTCTCTCCCGTGTTTTATGAGCTGTCCGGTGATGTAGGGAAGGTTTTTAATTCCCATGTAGAACGCGAGTGTGCCGACGCCGGTGCTGATCTTTGCCCAGTCTATCGAGCTTTCATCCTTCGTCGGGTCTTCATGCCCGGTGATCAACCCGAAGGTAGAGGTGAAATCGCGATGGGTAACGGGGATGCCCGCGTAGTTCGGGGTTGCAATGGCGGCTGTGATGCCGGGTATCACCTCAAATGGGATATGGTTTTCAAAAAGGACCAGAGCCTCTTCTCCGCCTCGTCCGAAGACATAAGGATCTCCGCCCTTGAGCCGGGTGACAATCTTATCTCCCTGCGCCTTTTTCACCAGGAGTTTGTTAATCTCTTCTTGTGACAAGGTATGCGCCCCACCCTGCTTGCCTACGTAAATAAATTCCACATCGGGTCTGGCCCCCCTAAGAAGCTCAACGTTTACCAAATAATCATAAATGATAATATCGGCCTTCTTGATACACTCCATGCCTTTTATCGTTATCAGTTTCGGGTCGCCCGGTCCGGCGCCGACAAGATACACCATGCTACGCTTCATCAAAATAAAACCTCTCATTAAATACCAGGAAAATCCAGGTCAGTCCCCCTTAATAAAAGGAGATTCAGGGGGTTGTTTTTTTCCTGGCAAGGTTACAACCCCCTCTTCTTGGTACACCATTAATTGCATTACACAAGACACATGCAATGCGTCTCTACAAAAAACATAAAACTACTTGTAAATATCCCCTCTTGGTCCTATCGCTTCAATAAGAACTGTTTTCTCTTCTCTGTTAACGCTATAAACAATTCTCAAATCTCCCACTGAATACCTGTATTTCCCTTCAAATGTTCCCCTCAGTCTTTTAATATGTAATCCCTCAAGTGGATTTTTGCTTATTACTTCGATGGCTTTATTTATCTTTCTTGCTGTCTTGTCATCAAGGCTTTCATAATATTTGACTGCTCTTTTGTGAGGGAAGGCTTTATACATTTCGTTTCACTTTTTCCCAAGAAACAAACTCATGAAGGTTGCCTTTCTTTATCGCCTTCCCTGCCTCCTCTATTTGTACCATGAGTTCTCGACTGGACAGTATTTCAAGAGTTGCTTCCATTTCTTCTTTCGCTTTGAGGTAGTCTATGAAATCAATAGCGACTCTTACTTTTTCCTCTGATAGCGTATCTATAGCCTTTTTAGCTTCTTTCTTTAACGTAGCGTTTTGCATTTTTCCCGCCCTTTACAGAAGTTTATATTATTGCGCCTATCTCTTGTAACTGTTCAGGTTTGTCTCGCGCAAAGCGCTCAAAGAGCGCAAAGAAAAAGCATAAGTCCTGAATTAACTAAATCCCTGGTAACTTTACCTACAACTTTGAGTAGTTACAATTTTTTGGGCATCAATTTATCATATTGAAAATCTAAACATTAATCAACTGCGTTTTATGCAAGCGCCTCTTTTACCAGCGATTCGCACAACTTGACCATCGCTTCAATTTCGTCCGGCGTCCTGGACTCAACATAAAACCGTACCTTCGGCTCCGTGCCCGACGGTCTTATCAAAAACCATGAATTGTCTTCAAGCACAAACTTCATTCCGTCCACGGTAATGACGTTTTTAATGATTTTGGTCTTTTTGCCGATGACCACCTTGCTTCCGACGGTAAGTTTTTCCTTGAGAATTGAAAGTTTTTTGGTAAGCTGGTCACCGGTAAGGCTGCGATCCACTTGAATAGAAGCCCTTTCGGGGAAATACGCACCGAATTCCGCTTCCAGTTCGCGGAGATATTCACCAAGATTCTTCCCCGTCACCGCAACCATTTCAATCGCAAGCAAAAACCCAAACATAGCGTCCTTTTCAAGGGTGTTGCGGTAGCCCGTTATCCCATCGCTTTCTTCATAAGCGACGATTGCCCGCTCCTTCGCCGTGGGCAGCATGTATGGCCTG
Source organism: Candidatus Brocadiaceae bacterium (assembly GCA_015661205.1). Classification (GTDB taxonomy): domain Bacteria; phylum Planctomycetota; class Brocadiia; order Brocadiales; family Brocadiaceae; genus JACVXV01. The sequence continues at coordinate 17,987 of JACVXV010000102.1, read as the reverse complement.
AAATTTTTAAAGCCTACGGCGGCCTCTTTGATGGGAATGCCAAGCTTCTCCGCAACAGCGTTCCCAAAGTTACTCGTAGCAACGGATTTTACCAAAACACCCTGAATTTTTTTGTAATGATGCAGGAAATGCAGCGCCATCGCGCCGAAGTGGTTCATGGTGATATCCAACTCGCCGTCGGTAAACCTTACCCTGTCGCCATCCGGATCAACAAACACCCCTATCTTAAACTTGCTTTTGCTCTCCTTCAGTGCATCCATCACCAATTTCATGTTCTTAGCCGAAGGTTCAGGCGCAATGCCGCCAAACAAAAAGTTGCCTTCGGTTCTGAGGCATTTTATTTTAGAATTTTTACCGATAAGCACGTCCGGCCTTCCCCTCGAAGCGCCGTGGACGTGATCTATACAGATAAAACAATCCTTTTCCTTAACAAAACTCCTAATCTTCTCAACGTTTAAGGTACCCTGTTTCTCAATAAAATCCTTATAAAGTTGTAGGGTATTTATCGTTTGGAACCCCTGTGGCTTTAGCTCGTGAATGATCACCTTTTCCGCCATCATCTTATTGGCGATTTTTTCAATAATATCCGTAATCTCAGGGCCGGCGGGGCCGCCATCTGATGGGTTGAATTTGAGACCCGCATAATTGGCCGGGTTATGCGACGGGGTGATGTTTATAGAACAGGCGGCAGGCAATACACAAACGGCGGCAGACAGCTCCGGCGTGGAGGTTTCACCCGCGTAGTAGACATTTATTCCCTCTTTAAGGAGAAGCCCCATCACGGACGCGGCGAATTCCGGACCTAAAAATCTGTTGTCATGCCCGACAATAACGCCGAGCCTTTTGACCTCATCAAAACCCTTAACCCCCAGGTGTGCAGCCAGGCTTGCCCCCCTCGTCTTGAGCGTTTCGATAATTGCCGTGGTGACAATGCGGAGGTTATTGAAGGTAAAATCCGTGCCTACTTCACCCCGCCAACCTGAAGTGCCGAAAACTATCCTGGCAGGCGCCGTGTTTTCTCCGGCAAATCTTTCTATATCTTTCAGAAAACAGACATTCTTCGCATCCGCAAGGATCTGCTTCCAGCACTCCCCGGCAGACGTAAACCCTTTTCCTTCCATGCAACCCTCCCATATAATCACCCAACGCCTGGCATCGGGTATTCCGCATCAAAAAAGCAGTGGTCTTAACCTTTTTGTGTTATTTTTGGATTCTTCCATTTTATCAGTCTTTTCAAGCTATTCAAAGGAATTTTATTCTTGTTGGTTTTTATGGATTTTGATATGCTTTTACCACAAAGTATAGTGCAAGTACGACGTGAAAATAAAGTATTTATGAAACACAGCGAGGAAGTAAAAAGGGAAAAGGCTATTTATTTTGAAAGTGTTAAGGGATTTAGGAAGGCAATTACTCCAAAGAGGATAGAACTGCTTCACTTAATCAAAGAAAAGCATCCTAAAAGCATCCAGGAGCTTGCAAGGATAGCCAAAAGAGACATAAAAAGCATCGTGACAGACATTGGCATATTAGCCGAATTAGGTTTGATTGATATAAAAAGGAAAATAGACGGACGGAAAGAATCAATGCCGGTAGTTGATTATAGTAGAATAAATCTTGAAATAGCCGTGTAAAAACACGGTCATTATTTCAGGAAATGAATCTACCAACCAAAAACCTATAGAAACCCTGATAAAAAGAGAGAAACAATGCTTTATCACAAACTGCATTTATTTCTTGTCTTCGCTCTAAAACGGCATACTGTTTACCCTTATATAAATATTGACAAAGGGTAACGTTCTCGTTAGCATAATCGCGTTTGGAAAACAAACATTTATCTCTTAAGAACCCGGCATATTACGAAAAAAACAGATACCTATCATGAGCATTTCCAACGTAACCCAAAAGGTTGCCTCAATATTTGACCTGATTAAATTTACCCATACGATATTCTCACTGCCCTTTGCCGTGATGAGCGCCTTTCTTGCGGCGGGCGGCATGCCGGGCATAAAGCAATTGATGCTGATCCTTGCCGCGCTGGTAGCCGCGCGCAGCGCAGCGATGTCATTTAACCGCCTGGTTGATACCGGCTACGATATCCACAATCCCCGCACGGCCTACCGCATTACGTTACAAAAGAAGATCGGCAGGGTGAACTTGTGGATATTTACCATCCTGTGCGTTGCCCTCTTTGTCACCTTTTCCTGGTTATTGAACTGGTTGGCGTTTGCCATGTCCCCGCTGGCCATCCTTATCATCTTCGGATACTCGTTTACAAAGCGGTTCACTCATCTTTCCCATTTTGTACTTGGCCTTGCGCTGGCGCTTTCGCCGATAGGGGCATGGGTAGGTATTCAGGGGACGTTGGCAATCCCGCCGTTTTTATTGGCGCTGTCGGTAGTCCTGTGGACGGCAGGGTTCGATATTATCTATGCCTGCCAGGACCTCGATCACGACAAACAGACCGGATTACATTCCCTGCCGAAAAGATTCGGCATCAAGTGGGCACTCATAATCTCCAGCCTGCTGCACCTCTTTATGGTGCTGGTACTGCTCTTATTGTCGTGGTATGCGCACATGGGGATACTTTATGTAATCGGGGTTGGCATTACGGCGGCGCTCTTGTGTTATGAGCATCTGATTGTGAAGCCGAGAGATTTGTCCAAAATCAATACCGCCTTTTTCACCCTGAACGGCATTATCAGCTTGGGTATGATGGGGATGACCTTGATTGATATTTTTGTGGGTCGGTAGAAGGTGGGGTTAAATTTATGTCGCCTGCGGCGATAGCTTTTTCATGTGGTGCAAAGAGTTTCTTCGCTCTACAACAGGCCCGAAGGGCAGAAAGTATATAGACATGGGTGAAGCCCTTGGTTAAAGAAACAAAAGATACAGCCCCGAAGGGGAGACAGAAAAGGACGCACTACATGGCTAGGATGCCTATTTTTCAAAATTTACAACTGTTTTGATCACAAAAACAAAACATCCTGCCTCCCCTTCGGGGCTTATATTATTTTTACAGGGGGCTTCACCCCCCGCTATATCCTGTCGGCCTTTCAGGCCTAACTGCTTCAAAAGGGCGGGGAAATATTCCTCTACCTCTGCTTTACACGCTTCTTTAAATCAGCAACAGCGTCAGTCAAACCATCGTAGAGACGCTTCTTTTTCCTCGGTTTTTTTTCTGATATGACATATCCGGCCAGAATGGGTACGGCGATTGTCGCATCACTATAGACTACAACGTGGTTCTTTATCTGGTCCTTCTTGATCTTTCCCCAAGATATTGCCTCCGTAGGCGTTGCCCCGGAGAGTCCTCCCCATTGAGGCGCATCCGTGGTAATTTGAATGAAGTAATCGTGCCCCCCCTTACTAATGTCCAATATCTGTGCTAAAGTAGGCTGCGTTTGCATGTAGAAGTTCTTGGGAGAACCGCCGCCAATGCTTACCACACCATTCTGTTTACTCTGGAAAACAATTGCAGTCGATTGAAGAACGTCCAAATCGGTATCTATTATAATGCCTTCACCCAGCAACTTGAGGTAAGACAGATTCATCCCGATTGAAGAATCTCCCGGTGATGAAACAAAGACGGGTACACCGTGCTTTGCCGCCTGGGCAACGAAGCTTAGTTGCGGCGAGGGGGTTTCCTTTAACACAGCTTTGCCGAGATGATAGTGGAAATCTGCCGTAGAGATGGGTTCCGTTATCGAAAGCCCACGGGTCACGTCCTGGATAAACTTATCCGTCTTCAGCAGCAACTCGTCGGTAATAAAGATGTCATAGATACGTTCAATCCCGGCCTCGTACAGTTCCGTGTCATCCACCCTGAAATCGCCCTGGTGAACGGGCAGATTGAGCGCGAAATGGAGGTCATGATAAAGATTGGCCCCCGTGGAGATGATAAAATCGACAAAACCCTGCTCAATCAGGGTAATGAGTATGCCGCCCATACCGGTGGGCGTCATAGCGCCTGAAAGGGTTAAGCCAACGGTAGCATCCTCATCAATCATGTGGCAGTACAACTTGCAGGCCTCGGCAAGCCGCCCTGCATTGAATGCCCCCGCCCGGCTGTATTCATCAACAAGGTCTTTGACCTTCATACCTTTCTTCAAGACCTGCGGGGTTATTTGAGGTCTGCACAGATACTTATGCTGCAACTGACATTGTCTGGTTTTTTTATGCATGGACATTCATTCTTTCTTTTAATAGAGAGTTCAATTATTACACCCCGACTTACGGGTCGTGCTATCACAAGGCATTCCACAGTTTAAGTAAAATGTTTTTGCCGAAAATGTCAAAGATATTTTGCATGGAACCTTTATTTTGCTTTTTGAAGCGAGGTGAGAGTATATAAAACTACGTGGGTCTAGTCAATTGAAAAAGGGAAACATCGTGGACGATGATAAGGGTGTTGCGGCAAGAAGAATATCACGGCTCGCCTACTTTACCCTTGACAATTATCGCTAAACAAGTTATTTAGGATGAAAGCGAAATTGCCTATCCCGGTGAAGTTGGAAAACAGAAGAAAAAATCCCGAAGGGATGAGCATGATTATAAACTATATCCGCAAAACAAATCAAACCCTGAAAGGGTGAAATAACGGGTAAAACCATTATGAGGTGACGCATGATAAGGGTCAATGTCAACAAAGCAATCCTGGAACTTGTTGAAGGCGATATTACCACGCAGGATACGGAAGCAATCGTCAACGCGGCAAACTCCAGCCTCCTTGGCGGCGGCGGGGTAGACGGGGCAATTCACCGGGTGGGCGGCCCCAAAATACTTGCAGAGTGCAAAAAACTGGGCGGTTGCCCAACGGGAGAGGCGCGCATTACAACGGGTGGAAATTTAAAGGCCAAGTATGTCATTCACACTGTTGGACCCATCTATACGGATGGAACGGACGGAGAGCCAGCCCTCCTCAATAACGCATACCAAAACAGCCTCAAGCTTGCCTCTCAACACAAGCTCAAGAGCGTGTCATTTCCTTCAATAAGCACCGGCGCATATAGCTACCCCTTGAACGAAGCGGCAGCTATAGCATTACAAGCCGTAATAAACTATTTAAAAACACACCCGGATATCGAGCTTGTACGTTTCGTCCTCTTCGGTCACAAAGCGTATCTGGTTTACGAAGACGTTTTAAAGAAGCTCCAGACCCAACCCGAACAAGATCGGAAAAGATAATCTACATCATGATATTATTCTTTACGTTGTTGCAACAACGAAACGTTTCTTGTGACTCAAAGATTATTTTATTTAATTAAGTTCGGCTTGGTTATCTAAAAAACCGAGCGGCGAACACACGGCATTTTAAATTGTTTTGGTGTTTGTGTCGCCCCTCCGGGGCTTGAAAACGCCTTGCAATAGCTTTCCCACCGCTTACGCAGTGGGCTACTATTGTATTGCCCCTAACGGGGCATGACAAAGACACCTCATCGGGGTGTAACAACCATAGCCCACTGCGTGAGCGGTGGGTAAAGATAAATGCCTATTGTTCTAGCCCCGTAGGAGCCATAGGTTAAGTTAAGAAATGAAAAGTCGGGCAAACACAGCCTAACCGTATTAGAAAAATAGCCCCAAAGGGGCGCAATACAACAGCCCAGGGCAACGCCCTGGGCTTAGAATTATTAGCACAACAAGCCCTGAAGGGGCGATATTAGGAACAAAATAACGGTTCATTCCGTATTACGCCCTTTCAGGGCTTGATGGTATTATCTCGTTACCCAGGGCGTTGCCCTGGGCTGTATTATTTCGCCCCTTCAGGGCTAACAAAAACAAGGGTTTGGTGGCAATTATAGGTTTCTTAACTTAACACCTATGCCTTACACAGGAGGGGAATACTGGTAGATGTATTTATTTAATTTCCATTGCACATCCAATCGTCATTGATTCTATGCTCATCAATAAAAAAGAGATAATCCTAAAAATCAACAGCATCATCTTCTCCAGCCTTGACATCAGGGACGTTTACGAGACGATGAGCAGGGAACTGTTAAAGGTAATCGATTTCGACCGGTTGACCGTCACCCTCATCACCGAAAACAACAATCTATACGAAACCTTTGTGTTGTCCAAAGATTACGAACACACCGCCCTCCAGGAGGGCGTCTTGTATCCTATGGAAGGCAGCCTGATGAAACGGGTGGTGCAATTTCGCGAGCCGGTGATTGTAGAAGATACCTCGCTTGGCAGATTTCAAACCGACAAGGTATTGTATGCGGAAGGTATTCGCTCAAGATTTGGATATCCCCTTTCGTATAAAGGGCGCGTTACCGGCAGTGTAAACTTCGGCAGTAAGCGAAAAGACTACTACACAAAAAAGCATATCAGTTTTTTTTCAATGATTGCGCCGCAGTTGGCTATGGCAATTGAAAACACGCGGCTTTTTAACAAGACCAGGGAAGCAGAAAAAAAATACCGGTCTATCATCGAAAATTCACCTGACATTATCTTCGAATATACTAAGGACGGGACGTTTCCCCTCATCAGCCCTTCCGTAGAGAGGATTACGGGTTATTCGGTAGAATATTTTTACAACCATAAAAATTGCGGGACTTCTTTATGCCATCCAGACGACCGGGAGCGGGTGCAAAATGAAGTACTTTGCGTGCTGGACGGACACGTTGACAGCCTTATGGACCTGGAGTGCAGGGTCATCCATAAGCAGGGTCACATTAAGTGGCTCTCTATTGAGGTGCTTCCGTTAAAAGAAGAGGGGAAGATCATTGGCATAGAGGGGTTTTGCCGCGACATCACGGAAAGAAAGAGGCTTGATGAGTTGAAGAACAACCTCATCCGCGACGTCACTCACGAGTTAAAGACCCCCACCGCAAAAATAGAGATGGCTATCGATATGTTTGAGCGGGCGTTGTCGTCGGGCAACAAAAGCCTGCTGGAAAAGGGTTCACAGATACCTGAAATTCTGAGAAATAATCTATACCGGTTAAAAAATGCCACGAAGAACATACTGGACATATCCAGGCTGGAATCCGGCATTGAACCGCTCAAACTCACGGATATTTCAATACATGACATAATAAAACACATTGCCGGTGAAAAGAAGGAAAGCGCCGGTAAAAAAAAGATCGCGCTTATCGAACAATTGCCGCCGGACGTCCCTCCCATCAAAGCCGATAGCGATAAGATAAAACACCTGGTGAATCACCTTATCGATAACGCAATAAAATTTACCGACGAGGGGAAAATCACCCTCGCAGTAAAGATTCTTCCCCAGGCCGTCGAGATAACCGTGGAGGACACGGGCAGGGGATTGGATAAGGATGCCCAGGAATGCGTTTTCGAGAAATTTTACAAAGAAAACCCTTCTGCGGAGGGATCAGGTATAGGCCTTGCAATCTGTAAGCACATCGTACAAATGCATAAGGGGAAGATTTGGGTAGAGTCTGAGGGGCGCGGGAAGGGTTCCCGGTTCAAGTTTACTTTACCTATTGCGGAGGAACGCAAGGAGCAGGGAACTAATCAGGTGATTAGGCTGAAGGCTGAAGGCTGAAGGCGCTGAAGGCTGAAGGCTGAAGGCTGAAGGCTGAAGGCTGAAGGCTGAAGGCTGAAGGCTGAAGGCTGAAGGCTGAAGGCTGAAGGCGGTGAATTATCTCGCAGGGAGCAAATCAAGCCCTTCAGCCTTCAGTCTTCAGCCTATTTTCTAAAACAATTCTTTAAGGATTTTAATTATGATGAAAGAACTATTAATCATAGAAGATGATCTTGAGATGCAGGGATTTTATAAAGACATGCTGCGCGGCGAGCCATTTACCGTCACGGTCGCCTCAAACGCGGAAGAAGGGATCAAAAAGGCAAAAGAAAAACAATTTAATCTGGTTATCCTGGACATCCTCATGGAAGGAATGACGGGAGACCGGATTTTTGCCCTATTGAGAAAGGACGCCCGGTACAAGGCCGTACCCATTATCATGGCCTCCGCATTAGACGAAAAGTCCTACCGCTGCTTTCAAGCCTTGGGCAACGTCTCTTTTCTGGAAAAACCCTTTAACAAAGAAAGGTTGTTGGGCGAGATAGCAAAGAGATTTGAAACCACTAAGTAACCGGAATGTAGGGAGGCAAACGCACATAGCCCATTGCATAAACACGCTAGACAGCTAATCTACCCCCGTTGCTACAAACCGGGAGTCCTTTTCCGTGGAAATAGTCGCGAGTTTATAACGGGTTATATTATTAGCGGCAGATTACGCTACGAACCTTGTTTCCGACACCTTATTGTTGACGTCAGCAATATGGTGGATTGAGGCATTAGGTATGATTTTGCGTGCTTACAACCCGATGTAAGCATTTGTAAGCATTTTTTAGTATTTCTAATTTTCTGACCACCCCATCAGCCGTGTATATTAATGCGCCCGAGACGACTTGAACGTCTGACCTACGGTTTAGGAAACCGTCGCTCTATCCTGCTGAGCTACGGGCGCAATAGTTTCTGTGTATGTGTAGTCTTTGTTACTTTTCAAAGTGAGGTTTTTATAATACCTCAAATATAGATATATTCAAGGAAAAAAGGGAAAAGAATGAGAAAACGTTGCGGTTCGATCTACAAGTAGTGCAGGCTTCTAGTCTGCATATAAGAAAACCAGCAGGCTGGAAGCCTGCGCCACCGATTAGAGGTAGGGTGGATTAAGCGAAGCGTATCCACCAGATTATGACTTTTCCTTGTTCCCTTGAATAAGGAATTTTATTTTGACAAGCGGGGACGCTTGTCCTACCAAAAAAAACGAGCAACTGCCGGCCGGTTCAGGCTTGAAGCCTGAACCGGCACAAGTAGCGCAGGCTTCCAGCCTGCATGTTAGAAATCCAGCAGGCTAGAAGCCTGCGCTACCGGCAATTAACCTTGAATATTCCTTTACGGCTAAATTAGCAATTGACATGTTATACACGATAAGTTACAATCTTAGACAATTTACTCGTCTTATCTAGAGTGGCAGAGGGACTAGGCCCTATGAAGCCACAGCAACCGGTCATATCCAGAAAACAAGCTGGACGTGATGCTGGTGCTAATTCCAGTCTCATAGCTTGGGAAAAGATAAGATAGGGACACAGAAAGGCCTCTTCCTATCTTATTCAGTAGAAAGAGGCTTTTTTTATTTGCTGAAAAAATACATGGAGGCGAAGATGGGGTTTGTAAAAGGTCTAAAATGCAGGGAGTGTGGGAAGGCGTACCCGAAAGAACCGCTACACGTCTGTAGTTATTGTTTTGGTCCGCTGGAGGTCGATTATGACTACGATGGCATCAAGAAGGTATTGACCAGGAAGTTAATTGAATCCCGCGGTAAAACGATGTGGCGTTATCAGGAGCTGCTTCCTATTGACGGAGAGCCAACGGTAGGCGCCCAGGTCGGCTTTACCCCCCTCGTTAAAGCAAACAACCTTGCCAGGGTTCTGGGGGTAGATGAACTTTATATAAAGAATGATTCCGTTAATTATCCGACCTTTTCTTTTAAGGACCGCGTCGTTTCCACGGCGCTAACCAAGGCAAAGGAGTTCGGTTTCAAGACGGTCGGATGCGCCACCACGGGAAACCTGGGGAACTCCGTGGCCGCCCAGGCGGTGCAGGCGGGGCTGGAGAGTTACATTATTATGCCCGCCGATCTTGAACAAGGTAAGATTATCGGCACGCTGATCTATGGTGTAAACGTAATAAAAGTCAAGGGAAACTATGACAACGTAAACAAGCTTTGCTCCGAGATTGCCGATAAATACGGATGGGCAATCGTAAACGTAAATTTGAGGCCTTATTATGGGGAAGGCTCAAAGACGTATGGATATGAGATCATGGAACAGCTTGGATGGAAAACCCCAAAGCACATCGTCGTTCCTATGGCGGGTGGCTCTCTTATCACCAAAATAGAAAAGTCCATTAAGGAATTTGCAATGCTTGGGCTTATAGACAAGGCGGATACCAAGCTTCACGGCGCACAGGCAAGCGGCAGTTCCCCGATAACTACCGCCGTTAAGCTGGAAACCGACGTAATCAGACCGGTAAAACCAAATACCATTGCGCAATCAATTGCCATCGGCAATCCGGCAGACGGTTTTTATTCGGTAAAGACTATTAACGTGTCTGGCGGATGGGCTGAAGACGTCACCGACGACGAACTGGTGGAAGGCATTAAATTACTTGCCAGAACGGAAGGTATCTTTACGGAAACAGCCGGAGGTGTAACGGTTGCTGTAACCAGGAAGCTTATCGAACAAGGCAAGTTGCCCAGGAACGAATCTATTGTCATTAGCATTACGGGAAATGGGCTAAAAACCCAGGAAGCCGTGATTAATAAGCTGGAAATCCCAAAAATTATCAATCCTTCCCTTGCCGAGTTTGTCGCCCTTATAGAAGAAAAGAAGGCCGCAGCAAGGCGTTGATTATCGTAATCATAGCAGAAATTATTAAAGAAATCTGAAAGGAGTATCAGTTTATGCCAATAAAAGTGCGGATTCCAACGCCCTTAAGAACGGTTACCAAGGGCGCGGACGAGGTAACGGTGGTGGGGAACACTATTAAAGAAATTATTGACAATCTCGAGGCAAATCACAACGGGATTAAAGAGCGGATTTGTGATAAGGACGGCCAGATTAGGCGTTTTATTAACTTTTACCTCAATGATGAAGATATCCGGTTCATAGGCAACCTGAACACCCCGGTAAAGGACGGCGACCAAATTTCCATCGTCCCTGCCATCGCCGGCGGCGTAGATTGCGTTTGAATTTATCGTATGATCCTGTAAAACGTATTCATAGATAAATCTTTCTTCGTACCCTTCGTGTTCCTTGTGGTTACACTATTCCTCTCCCTTGCCGCGTCAAGGGAGAGGAATAGTTCTCTGCGACCATTTGCCGTTGTCGGATTGGGGCATTTTGGGCGAAGAATCTCTTCCCCCTACCTGTTAAAGCCGCTGAAAGGCCTGATACTACATGCGAAGCATTGCGCTGACAAATCAAAAGGGCGGGGTCGCCAAAACAACAACGACGGTGAATCTGGGGGCTTGCCTTGCGCATCTGGGCAAGAAGGTGCTGCTGGTCGATCTTGACCCCCAGGGAAATCTTAGCTCCTGGCTGGGGCTTGACATTCACAATCTTAGCCGCTCCATGTACAACGTATTTCTCGAAGAGGTCTATTTTGAAGAAATCCTCACAAAGACGTGCGTGGAGAATATGACCCTCGCGCCTTCAAACGTGGCGCTGGCCGGGGTCGAACGGATACTTGCCCATGAAAAGGGACGCGATCTCATCCTGCGAAAAAGGCTGGCCCCGGTGATTAACAAATATGATTACATTCTGATGGATTGCCCGCCATCACTTGGATTGATTACCATCAACGCCTTAACCTTTGCAAAAGAGGTCTTTATCCCCGTTGAGACGAAGGTGCTGGCTTTAAACGGGCTGGTGACGTTGACAAATACGGTACAGGTGGTAAAGGAGAGGCTCAACCACAGCCTTGAAGTGACAGGTATCATTGCGTGCCGTTTTGATGGAAGGACGAACCTCAGCAATGAGGTGTACAATCAGGTGAAGGAACGGTTTAAGGGAAAGGTTTTTACGACCATTATCCGGGAAAACGTCCGCCTCGCGGAATGCCCCATCTCCAATAAACCAATTACCCTTTACGCCCCCGAAAGCACCGGTGCTATTGACTATACAAACCTGGCAAAAGAAGTTGTGGAAAGAGAAAAAACACCGTAAATAAGAATGGGCTTCTCGCGCTGGATTTATTACAATCCTTGACAAGCATCATTTTGTTCTATAAAATCCCCTACATTCACTTTATCTTTATGCCAGGAGGTATATGCATGAAAACAGTTAAAAAACCTGCGGATTATTCTTTTCTTCCTTTACCGACGCGCATCGAACACAAAAAGAATTTGAAGGAGCTAAAAACCGCCCTTCATGCAAAAGAATCTTCCATTGCTAACGCCCGTAGAATCCTGGACGCCCATATAAAACCATCTCAAAAACTCAGTGATGATATCATCAAGACACGGGAGGAGTAGTCTCTTTGAACTATTTCTAACAGGAAGGAATATCCGGTTTATGAAGAAATCGTCCCTATTTACAAACCTCCTGTCCAAAATAGTACCAACGCTCATTTTATCAATAATCCTTATTTATCCCGGAGGAATACCGGTGGCCTCAGCACAGAAAAAAAAGATACCTGCCCCTGAATTAACGGGCGGCACGGCCTGGCTCAACGTCTCAAGGCCTCTGTCCCTCAACGACCTTAAGGGGAGGATGGTGCTGCTTGACTTCTGGACGTATTGCTGTATCAATTGCATGCACATCATCCCCGACCTCAAAAAACTGGAGGCCAAGTATCCGAAAGAACTGGTCGTCATCGGGGTACACGCCGCAAAGTTTACGAATGAACGGGAGACGGAGAACGTCCGGCAGGCCATCCTGCGGTATGAACTGGAACACCCGGTGGTTGTCGATAGCAATATGGCCCTCTGGCAGGCTTACGGCGTAAGGGCGTGGCCGACGCTCGTCCTTATAGACCAGGAAGGGTACATCGTCGGGTCGGATACCGGTGAGGGACACTATGAAATCCTGGACAAAATAATCGGAGAATGGGCGTCACGGTACCGCCCCACTAACCCCGTTAGTGAAAATCCGATACCCATCTCTTTGGAAAAGGACAAGCAGGCCGCAAGCTTCCTGTCATTTCCCGGCAAGATACTCGCAACGCCAAACCGCCTCTACCTTGCAGATTCCGGCCACAACCGGATCGTCATCACCGACCTGAAAGGCAACGTGCTGGACGTTGCCGGTTCGGGTGAAATAGGCAAAAGCGACGGAGAATTCATCGCCGCCTCCTTTCATCACCCTCAGGGAATGGCCACACACGGTGATATCCTCTACGTAGCCGATACGGAAAACCACCTCATCCGCAGGCTTGATTTAAAGGAAAGAACCGTAAAAACCATTGCAGGCAACGGCAAACAGGCAGAATTTATGGCCTCCGGCGGCATGGGCGCGTCTTCGCCCCTGAATTCCCCCTGGGACCTGGCCTTTCTTGATGGGCAACTCTACATTGCAATGGCCGGTACACACCAGATATGGGTGATGGATTTGGAAACCACCCTCTTTCAGCCCTATGCAGGCAGCGGAAGAGAGGGACGCACAGACGGCCCATTAGACGCCTGTACGCTGGCGCAACCCAGCGGCATTGCCGTTGCCGGTTCGAAGCTCTATTTTGCGGACAGCGAGGTGAGTTCCCTGCGCTACATAGACCGGAATGGCAAAATGACACATACCGCTGTAGGGAAAGACCTTTTTGTCTTCGGCGACAAGGATGGCAGGGGTGACGACGCGCGATTACAGCACCCGCTCGGTGTGGCCGCCTACAAAGACATTATTTACCTTGCCGATACCTACAACCACAAAATCAAGGCCTTTAATCCACAGGACAATACTTGCATGACCTTTTCAGGCAACGGACGTCCGGGATACGAGGACGGCAGGAACGCCCAATTCTACGAACCCGGCGGACTCAGCGCCGTCGGTAATAAACTCTACGTAGCCGATACCAACAACCACGCCATCCGCGTGGTTGACCTGGAGACAAAAGAAGTTTCCACCCTGCAATTATCCGGCCTCACCGAACAATTATCAGAAACAGCGATGTTGCAATCAATGATACCCCCCTTCGAAAACACGCTAGCCTTAGCGGCGCAAACGGTAAAACCGGATGCCGAAGTCCTTTTGAAGGTAAATGTCCTCCTTCCCGACGGCTGCCAATTAAATCCCCAAACGCCCCTGGTGTGCCGCATAAACAGCAGCGGCGGCATACTCATCGAACAAGAATACCGTGAACTGCGGCACGCGCCCCCCCTACTGCCGCTCAATGTCCCCGTAAAAACCGGCAAACCGGGACAAAACACCGCCGTAACCATATCCCTGAGTTTCTCCTATTGCAAGAAAGACAACCACAGCGCCTGCTATTTTGACGCAATAACCCTACACCAACCCATCAACCTCGATAAAGCATCCACCAACACCGCGGTGACGATGGATTATCTTGTAAAATTGCCGTAGGGCAAGGCTTTAGCCTTGCGCCTGTCTAAACACATACCGTGGGATTGTAAAGTTTCCATAAATCCTACATTATCCCCTTTTGTTTTTGCGTATCACCGCCTATTTTGTTAAAATTTACCGGTCAGGGTTCGATATTCGTAATTCAATACACCATTTAATAACAAACAACATTTAATGCCAAATCCATTCAATAAAGACAAATTACTCTTATGGTGGCTTCCTGTCGCCATCGCCATTATCGGCAGCATTGCTTCTTTCTACTGCTGGACGTTGCTTGATAATAGAGAACATGAATACATCAGACAAATTATCCGGTCTGACGTTGGCGGTGCGGCAGATAAATCTGCGAGATTGATGAAAGAAAGAATCTTCTCGCTCCAACGTATAGCCGACAGGTGGATAGCACGGGGAGGCACACCGCAAGACGAATGGCTTGCGGACACGGTCAATCATGTAAAGCACTATTCCTGTTTTCAGGCAATTGAATGGATAGACCCGACGTCTCATGTGCGCTGGATTGCGCCACGAGAGGGGAATGAGCCGGCGCAAGACCTGGATATTACCTTTGAAGCGAACCGCAAGGCCGCGTTGGAAGAGGCAAAGGAGCTGAATGAAGTATGCATTACCCGGAACGTTGATCTTGTGCAGGGTGGAAAAGGGTGTATTATTTTTGTTCCCCTCTATGTCAAAGAAAGGTTCGATGGATTTATCGCAGGTGTTTTGAATTATCAGAAATTTTTTGCGGCGGACCTAGCTGATACCATCTCTTCTCATTATGCAATCTCTGTCTACGAAGGCGATGAGAAGATATACGTCCTCAACGCATCCGACTATCCGGATACGACCGGCCTGTCGCAATCCGTTGACATTGCATTTCATAACAAAAAATGGCGCTTTGAGGCCTCTCCACTTTCCGGATATCTTTCCCAAAAACATCCTTTAACAGATAAGATATTCTTTCCCACCGGGGTTGCCATTGCCTTTCTCACCGCCGGAATCATCTATTTATATCAAAAAAAGAACCACTCGGAGAAATACGTAAAGCACAGTGAAGACGGCCTTAAGATTGCGCAAGGGATTGCGCATGTAGGCAGTTGGGTATGGAATATTGTTGATAATTCGGAGGTATGGTCTGATGAGCAGTTCAGGATATTTGGCTATGAACCGGGAACGATCGTGGCAAATTATGATTTATTTCTAAACGCCCTGCATCCCGAAGACAAGGAAAAAGTTACGAAGGCAGTACATGAGACGTTGCATAACAATGTCCCTTACCAAATAGAATGTAGAATCGTGAGACCCACCAACGAGACCAGGATAATTTATGCGCAAGGATCCGTTTACAGGGATAATCAGGGCAAACCCATTCGCATGGTGGGAACGGTGCAAGACATTACCGGTTACAAGCGCCTGGAGGATGAAATTCGGGCAATAGCAAGGCTCCCCGCTGAAAGCCCAAATCCCATTATACGGCTAGCCCATGATGGAAAGGTTCTTTTTTCAAACAAGGCGGGAATGTTTGTCCTGGAAAATTGCGGCTGTTACACAACCCAGCCTTGCAAGGTCGGCGATACCGTAGCAGGTAAATGGTTGGAATATATCAATAAGGCGCTTGAAACAAATGACGTCTTCAAGGGGGAAGAGGTAGTCAGCAAACATATCTTTACGTTGACGTTTGTGTTGATAACAGAGCAAAAGTATGTGAATATCTATGGTGTGGACATAACGGAACGAAGACAAACTGAAGAAAAGCTAAGAAAGATTACCGAAGCCGCATTTGACGCGATTATTATGATTGATGACGACGGGATAATTAACTACTGGAACCATGCGGCCGAAACCATGTTTGGTTATACACAGGCCGAGGCGATGGGAAAAGACGTCCACAAACTAGTCGTACCGGCAGGTTATAAAGAGGATTATCAGCAGGGCATGATGCAGTTCAAGGCAACCGGCACGGGTGCTATTTTAGGGAAAAAGGTTGTTTTGCAGGCGCAGAAAAAGGATGGCACGCCGTTTTATGCAGAACATTCCTTTGCGTCATTTCAGTCAAACAACCGTTGGAACGCCGTGAGTATCATACGTGATTACACGGAACGAAAACAGTACGAAGAGGAGCTTAAGAGGCTTAATGAAACACTTGAACAACGCGTAGCCGGGAGAACCAAAGAGATATTGGTACAAAACGAAAAACTGGGTACCTTATCCAAGGCGGTGGAACAAAGCTCGACGTGCATCGTAATCACCGATTCGAATGGTAACATTGAATACGTAAATCCCCAGTTTATCGAACTAACCGGATATACCTTAGCGGATGCTAAGGGGCAAAATCCCCGTATATTAAAGTCAGGGCAAACCCCTACGGAGAGATTTAATGAGCTATGGAAGACCATAACTGCCGGGAAGACATGGCATGGGGAATTTATTAATAAAAAGAAGAATGGTGAAATCTACTATGAACTGGGAACTATCTCCCCGATAAAAAATGCTGAAGGCAAAATTACCCACTTCGTTGCGATAAAAAATGACATCTCTGGTATAAAAAGCCTGGAGGCAGAGCGTAAACGGCTCGAAGACCAACTTTCCCACGCCCAAAAGCTGGAATCCATCGGAAAGCTTGCCGGGGGAATTGCGCATGATTTTAACAACATGCTTATGGCCGTCGTCGGATACTCAAACCTCATAGAGATGGAGCTAAAGGATGATAACCCCTTAAGGAATTACACGAAAAAGATACTTGATCTAACGGAAAAGAGCAAGCGGCTGACCCAGAGCCTGCTTACCTTCGGCAGACGGCAGCCCCTATACCTCAGCGCCGTAGACTTGAACGATATTATAAGAGATATGGAGCCGCTTTTATTTAAGGCCTTTGGCGAACGCATACGATGTGAAATGCCGCTGAGCGAGAAAAGTATTGCTATAAAGGCAGACAGCAGCAAATTAGAGCAAGTGGTAATGAATATTTTTATCAATGCGGTGGAGGCCATGCCAACCGGTGGGCGTTTAACGATAAGAACCGCCGTCACGGAACTGGACGGCGCGCGCGCAAAAACCTTTGGGCTTGGCGCTGCCGGCGCGTATGCCTTACTATCGATAACGGACACGGGAATCGGCATGGACGAGGCAACGCAAGAAAAGATATTTGAGCCGTTTTTCACGACCAAATTGCGAGGAAAGGGAACGGGGCTGGGACTCTCGATAGCGTATGGTATTGTCAAGCAACATAATGGCGCCTTAGAGGTAGCCAGCAAACCGGGCAAAGGGACAACGTTTAATATGTATCTGCCGATCTCCGGTGAAAAACTGAAAAAGAGTGTGGCGGAGGAGACTCGTAATTCCCCCCCCATCTCTGTCAACCCTGAGCAAAACTATTCTGATAGCGGAGGATGAAGAAGGGGTAAGGGAATCCATGACGATGGTACTGAGGCAAAAAGGCTTTAATGTCATTGCGGCGGTAGACGGGGCGGATGCCATAAACAAGTTCGAACAAAACAAAGACGGGGTCGATCGGTTGCTGCTTGACGGTATAATGCCCGTAAAAAGCGGCAAAGAGGCGTATGATAGCATCAAGAAGATAAAACCCGGCGTCAAGGCGCTCTTTATGAGCGGATACACGGGAGATGAAGAAGCCAACAGGAAGATTCAGGAAGAAGGACTACGCTTCCTGCAAAAACCCGTCCCCCTGCCGGAATTGTTGGATGCGATTTGGAAGACGATAGAGGCGTAGCGTCGCCTTTTTTTCGTGATACGAAAGGGTTAGAATTAACAGCGAATATTGAATATTGAACAAGGAATTTTGAATTATGAAGTAGAGGCATGAAGCGCCAGGTTCCTGAACAAACCGCGAATAAACGCTCATAAATGAGAGGCACAGAAAAGCATCAATTACTCAAGAGCATGAACGAAGCGTGAAAAATGCCTAGTTGCGTGCCGTCAGG
>JACVXV010000230.1 GCA_015661205.1 Candidatus Brocadiaceae bacterium | reverse complement strand
AGCAGGATCATTTTCGTATCATGGACGGCTGCTTAGGTGTCTACGATACCGTGTTTCGGCAATTCAGCCCATTTAACCGCGCGGAGCGACAGGCGTTTCCATTTGGTCAAGCCGCAACCGTGGCGGCGACACGCGGTAGGCTGCCGCGCATTGAAGTTGTATATCCTGATAACAGTCCTTCTACTCTGGCGTTCGTGGAACCTGTCTCTCTTGGAACAGGCTTCCCACTCATTCACATCAAGCACAAGACCTTTAATCCCCCTGGCCCGGCTCCGATAGACCGGCGGTTATTCGGTGTCCCGGATCCGGTCACAGATGCTACGGCTCCCATTCCTGCCGGCACACCAGCAACCGATCCCACATTGATTCCACACGAATTAGCTCACGCGCTGTACTTTGCATTGATGCCGGCCATTACACGAGCGTCGGTTGAGGCGCAATACCTGGGATGGATCACCAATAGGGTTGCTTCCGGCCTCCCACCTTTTCACAACACAAATCTTGCTACCACGCCTTTTGTTGCGTGGATCGAATCGCTTGGTATCTTCTCCGAGAGATTCTTTTTCTTCAGCCGTCGGCGTACTCCGCCGCTTACGGGAGTTGCTCTCCGTCAAGCGTTTTTCAGGGACGAGCTTTCAGCAGCGCCGCTATTGCAGACAACAAACCTTACTGGCTACAGCCAAGCGGGAAACCTGAACGCCGCCGGGAACGTAGTTCCAGCTCTCACGGGAGATAACGTAGAGGGTGCGATTTACGGAGCAATCTTTCTCGACTTCGCTCGCCGCGTGGGCTTGCGGGAAGCAGTTGGACGGTATCTGAACAGCAGCGACAACAATGTGTTGACGTTTGATGATTTCCGCAACTTGATCATTAACGAAACGGATTTTGACAACGACATAACTCAAGTGGCAAATACATGGGGATTGTGATCGGGCCGTACCACCCCATATTTAGCCTAACAAGGGCATCATCGGATGCTCCTGTCGTCTCACCGCTTATGCCCGGCGTTAGGCGGCTTCTGCTTGACAAGTTAAAAGGAGGTGATGGCGATAAGATCATTTAAAATTTAGGAGAAAGGTATCTTATGGGTGGTGGATAACCTTACTCTAAGAAAAGGGCATCGCCTAAATCTTCAAAATCGAAGAGGAGGTATGAATCATGGCAACCGCGAAGTCAAGAATTACCACATTCTGTTTTACGGAAGCCCTGCGGGCTACCAAACGAATAGCGCTCTATAATGAGCGCTGGCAACACCGCGGCCTTCATTCGATTCAATGATCCGGGGATGCTGTTTGAAAACAATTCTCAGAGCGGCGGGATCATATTAAGGCATCTGCCTTCCGCCATGTTCCAAAGTGTGCTCGATGTTCTTCGCAATGGAAAATCGGTGTACATTTACTTTGCCCAAGGTCGTGGTTTCCTGTCCACTTCAATGCAGCCCATCGGAGAGGGTGAGTAAATCGCAAAACCGGGTAGCCGTCTAATTTATGTTAGGCGGCATCACCAATTTTCGGCTTTCTGAGGGAGAGCTGAACGCAGAGAACAAAACAAACAAAACAACAAGGAGATAGAGAACATGCCAAACGGACACAAAATCGACATCAAGAGACTTGAGAAAAAGGTTACGTCAATTAGCGATGCGCTCGCCAAGCTGAGTAGCGCGGAGGACTTCCGAAAGTTGATTCTGGAGTGGAGACGCCCAGGATGGACCACTCCCGCGGAGTTCATCTTTGTTTCAGCGATCGTTGATTCCATGGCCGCACATGCTGGGGCACTAGCAAAACTAAAGGGCGACCTCATCAAAGGCAGCAAAGCAGTAGCTGGCAACTAATGCCGTCTGACGAGGGCACGCACCCGACTGGCAAAAGGTGCCATCGTCTGAGACGGAGGTGATGTATGGCAATACAACAAGATAGAGACTCAAGCCTTCGCGCCGAGATAGTTGCCCTTCAGCGACGGGTTCAGGTGCTGGAAGCCGAGGCGGTGGAGAACGAACGCATGCGACTACTACTGCGTGAAGAACACTCGTTCCGAAAAGGGGTGATTGAACGCGCAGCTGAAGGCATCTGTGTTTGCCACGCCATCCCTGAGTACCCTTTCATACAATTTACCGTGTGGAATGACCGCATGAAGGATATTACTGGGTACTCGATAGAAGAGATCAATCGCCTTGGCTGGTATCAATCAATGTACCCAGATCCAGAGATACAGGAGAGGGCGCGCCAACGCATGAAACAGATGCGCGAAGGTGAGGATCTGCGGTACGAACGCTGGGAAATCACCCGGGCTGACAGAGAGAAGAGGACTCTGGGCATATCAACGTCTATATTGACAACGAATGACGGCCTGATACACGTATTAGCGCTGATGCAGGATGTCACCGATGAAGAAAGATACCGCAGGCAACTAGAAAGACGGGTAGTAAAGCTCGAGGGGCTATTGCCGATTTGCGCATCATGCAAGAAGATCCGGGACGATAAAGGCGTGTGGCACCAACTGGAGGTCTATATTAGGGATCACTCCGAAGCAGATTTTACCCATAGCATTTGTTCGGATTGCGCAAAAGAGCTATATCATGATTTCAAGATATGACTTCGGACAGTATGTGTACTAGTTATTGCATGCATTATTCGCCCAACCAAGGTGTTACCACTGTCCGTGTTACACCCGGTGTTAGGCATTCATATGGAGGGAAGCGAGCTTAAGCCCAAAAGATCCCCTTGAACTATTGACAATGCAGGTACGTTTTTTTTGATTTCAAAAAGGAGTGAAAGAAATGAACACTGAAAAAACAGAACAAAAATCGTTACATATCAGTCAGGAAAAATTGTTAGCCTTTGTCCGCGCAATGATTGGCGGAAGCAGGGGACGCGAGGATGACGAACATCCTTTGCCGCCGGGACCTTGGGATCCAGTAATCCGCGTAGCGTTGGAACGAATCAACGTTTTTGGTCCGCAACCAGAGCCTTGGAAAGTCTTTGGTCCGGGAGTTCCTTGGCGGACAATAGAGTCGGTTTTCGGTCCGCACCCAGAGCCTTGGAAAGTCATTTTCGCAAGCATTCTCGCAAGGCACCCTGAAATTTTGGACACCATCGGCGGCGGTCACAGTTTCGGCGAGGAAGTCGCACTCAATCCGCAACCACTGCCGCCGCGCTTCGCTTTTTTGGTATCGGTGGCACAAGCGTTGATAAGCCGTGCCGAGTTGCTTCAGGAGATTGCCGATGCTACACCGCGCGAAGGCGAACAGCACGGCATTATTATTGTCAGTGGGTATATCGCTAGATTTGTTGATGATTTTTGCGGCACTGGATTCAGGTTGAAGTACCCGTTCCCAGGACCACGCCCGCATTGGTTTGCCAAAAAACTCGACGGAATCGATTTAATGGTGATGGCAACGCAATTCGAGCAAGCAGCGAAAGAAACTTTTAGCCCGGATTTGCGCAAAAATTTGGCGGATGCCAGCGCAAAATTCGCGGAAGCGGGCTTGTCGAAGATACAATAAGTCATAAACGGAACGGGTTACGCAGGGAAAGGGGCTAGGCTCGATTAACGGCAGCGATGCCTAACTAGGCGCTGGAGAGGGACGCCGCAAAAAGCGCGGCGCCCCTCAGCTTGGTTCGTTATGTTTTTTATGGAAAAGAAAGGGGGCAAATTGCAAAAAATAATTAATCTGACCCCACTAACTCACCACTAACTCAGAGGATTTTATGCTGATCCGTATAAGACGACATGATAACAAGTGCAAAGAGACACAAGTGGCAATGTCTGGGTAACTATCACGATAGTATTTACCATATCAAAGGCGTGATATATGGACAAAAAACCTGTATTCCGCATATTATGCGGATCAATCTAATCAATGTTATGGTTATTAAAATCTATGAAGAAACAGTCAAAATCTCCTATTAAAGACAAGCCATTACGCTATGTTGGGCAATCTCTTGACGATAAGATAGATAAGCTTATCAACGAAGATGCAGTGTTCTATATAATGGCCAGCGTTTTTGCTGCCTGCTTGGCAGGGTATGAATGGCTGCGATTCTATAAACAAGTTCCACCTTCACCAAAGTCAATTACAATTTGTGCAATCCTGGTCGTTTTCTTTAGTGTATATAAAATCAGGAAAATTTTAATAGAAGTTAAAGCATATAAACTTGGAAGAGACGGAGAGAGGGTTGTAG
>JACVXV010000101.1 GCA_015661205.1 Candidatus Brocadiaceae bacterium | reverse complement strand
AATTTATTGTTGCATTGATAACGAAAAACAAATTGTCCTGTCGCCCCTTTGGGGCTTATATTGTTTTATTCCGTTTCAGGGGGCTTCACCCCCCGCTATATCCTGGCGGCCTTTCAGGCCTAACATTAAACTATACTACAAAACACAAAGCCGCGACTTCAACTCCTCGTAAAACACCGCGTAGCTTTCCGAATAATCTATGGGTATCTCTATGAGATGGACGCCGGGTGAATTCAGGCAATCCTTGATGACCAGGCTGAGGCGTTCCGCGCTCGTTACCCTGTGCCCATGCGCGCCGAAACACCCGGCAAACTTTACGAAATCGGGATTTCCATAGTCAAGGCCGAAGCTTTGAAACCCCATCCCCTCCTGCTTCCACTTTATCATGCCGAGTGCGTCGTCCCGAAGCACGAGGATGCAGAGATCAATCTTCAGCCTCACGGCCGTCTCAAGCTCGTGCGAATTCATCATAAAGCCGCCGTCACCGCAGATAGCCAGTATCTTTTTATCCTTATGCACCAGCCGCGCCCCTATTGCCGAAGGAAGGCCGGCGCCCATCGTAGCGAGGGCATTATCAAGCAGCACGGTATTGGGTTCGTATGCCTTGTAGTTTCGCGCAAACCATATCTTGTACAGCCCGTTGTCAAGGGCGATTATGCCGTCCGGCGGCATCACGGCGCGCACGTCCGCAACGAGCCGTTGCGGAATAATCGGAAACCGGCTGTCTGTGTTTCGGTCATGAAGATGGATTTCCACGTCCTCTTTCACCCGATGGTAATAGTCGAAGTCCCAATTGGGTGATTTTACCATTTTATCCTTTATCTTCCGGATCGTGTCCGTTATATCGCCGACAAGCTCGTGCTGAGGGAAATAGACGTCGTCTACCTGAGCGGACGAGAAGTTTACGTGAATTACGCGCAAACCGCCGGGTTCCATAATAAACGGCGGTTTTTCGATAACGTCATGGCCGACGTTGATTATGAGGTCCGCCCGTTCTATGGCGCAGTGTATGTAGTCCTGCGAGGAAATGGCAGCCGTGCCCAAAAAGGCTGGATGCCTTTCGTCGATGACCCCCTTGCCCATCTGCGTGTTAAAGAAATGGATGCCCGTTGCGTCCACCAACTCCCTCAACGTCCTCGACGTGTGTTTCCGGTTGGCCGCAGCGCCGATAAGGAGCAGGGGGCGCTTTGCGTCACGGATCATCTGCACGGCCATATCTATCGACCTTTCATTGGCAGTCGGGCGGCGTATTTTCATGATGCTGAACGGCTTGTTTGTGGTATCTTCGCGCGCAACGTCTTCTGGAAGCTCCAGGTGCACGGCGCCCGGACGTTCTTCCTCGGCAAGCCTGATCGCCTCACGGACGAGGCTCGGTATGTTATTCCCATTCACAATCTGTTTGGTAAACTTCGTCAGCGGCCGCATCATCTCCACGACGTTTATAATCTGAAACTTCCCCTGCTTGCTGACCTTAATGGGCTTCTGTCCCGTAATCATCAACATGGGCATGCCGCCAAGTTGGGCGTAAGCCGCCGCAGTGACAAGGTTGGTGGCCCCCGGTCCGAGGGTGGAGAGGCAGACGCCTACCTTACCGGTTAAACGGCCATACGTCGCCGCCATAAAGCCGGCCGATTGTTCATGCCTAGTGAGAATGAATTTGATTTTTGAGGTGCGCAGGGATTCAAGAAAATCGAGGTTCTCTTCTCCGGGTATACCGAAAATATATTCCACCCCTTCATTCTCAAGCGCCTTTACGAACAGATCCGATGCCTTCATAATATAAAACTCCTGTACTGAACTTCGATATACCTTAAACGGTTCAAACCGATTAAACCGGCAACCGTTTTTAGCAATACCTTTGACGCTGCCTTTCCCTTTTGGTAACATGTCAGAGGCCGACTGGAACTACAATTACTACTTGCAATATAGCGTACTCCAACTTTAGATGAAATTGATTCGTTTGTCAAAAAAATTGATGAATAATTGGTTTTTATACGTGATTCGATGTAAACTGGGTAAATTATACACGGGCATCACCACCGACGTGGACAGAAGGTTTGCCGAACACGCCGGGAACGGCAAAAAGGGCGCAAAGTCTTTACGGGGAAAGTCACCGTTAATCTTGGTCATGAAAAAAAAGGTTGGGAGCAAGGGTAAGGCGCTAAAACTTGAGGCAAAGATAAAAAAACTGCCAAAAATCGAAAAAGAGCTGCTTGTCGAAGGTAAAATCAAGATAAAAGAACTATGGAAATAAAATTATGTTTAACGATAAAGAATATCTCCTAAAGATTGTTCGGACGCACATGCCGTTTGGAAAATACAAGGGACGCTTGCTGATTGATTTGCCGGAGGGATACATCGTATGGTTTGCCCAGCAAGGATTTCCCAAAGACGAATTAGGCAAAATGCTTGGATTTGTTTATGAAATCAAGTTGAACGGCCTGGAATACCTCTTGAATCCCTTGCGCTGACCTGACGGATAGAAAATTCAAAGTAGGGACACGGTGCCCGTGTCCCTGCGTGTAAACAAAAAAGCCGCCGAAAGGCAAAATTAAATGTATCGGAAATTCAAACGTACGTGTAGTGGCAAGGCGCGCCTTGCCACTACGCTGTTAAAAGTCGCCGAAGGCCTAATTTAATGTATAGGAATTTCAAAGTTAGGCCTGAAAGGCCGACAGGACATAGCGGGGGGTGAAGCCCCCTGAAACGGAATAAAACAATGGCGACAGGACAATTTGTTTTTCGTTATCAATGCAACAATAAATTTCGGGAAAAGGTAAATGTCCTGGACATCTTAAGCATCCTTTTCTGTCGCCCCTTCAGGGCTTGTTATATTATTTCATTTACCAGAGGCTTCACCCCTGGCTATGTGCTTTCTGCCCTTCGGGACTGCTGTAGAGCGAATCCCTTGTATTTCCAGGTTTAAGCATCGAAAACCTGGCTTGTTTGACTATAGCCACAAAAAAAACAAATAAAAACACTTGCATTTTTTAAAACTTATGCTTCAATAATTAGGTCTTGTTCATTTACTATACCTATTAACATAAACAATCGGGTGTGAATATGGCACAAATCAACGTTGAGAAATACATTGCAGGTTACGGCAGGACAAAAGAATCGGCCATCCCCATTTTACAGGCCATTCAGACCGATTACGGCTACCTTCCTATGGACGTCCTGGGCAAGGTTTGCGAAGAATCGGAAATTACGAAGTCACATCTTTACGGCGTAGCCACCTTTTATTCACAGTTCAAACTTACCCCCAAAGGCAAAAACGCCATTAAAATATGCAAAGGAACGGCCTGCCACGTAAAGGGCGCGGACGTCAGCATCGTGGCGTTTAAAGACCAGTTGGGTATTAATATAGACCAGACGACAGAAAATGGCGAGTTTTCTCTGGAAACGGTGGCCTGTCTGGGATGTTGTTCTCTTGCCCCCGTAGTAATGGTTAATGAAGACGTTTACGGCGGGCTGTCATCATCGAAAGTAAGGAGCACGTTAAAAAAATATGGGAAAGAATAATGGGCATATCCGATTCGTAGTAGGTTTAGGGAGCTGTGGCATTGCGGCCGGTGCCAAAGACCTTTATGAAGAATTGGCCGCAAAAATGAAAAGCCACCCTGCCGCCACGCTGACTCACACCTCGTGCAACGGCATGTGTTTTAAAGAACCCATCCTGGAAGTATTTTACCCCGACGGCAACCACCTGATGCTGGGGAATATCCACAAAAAAGACGTTGACAAGGTGCTTGAGCCGCTCCTCACCCAGAAACCGGTGGACGAAAAATTCGTCATCGAAAACTCCCTCCAACCGGACAAAGTAGAAAGCTTCCGGCTGAAACAACACAAAATCGTCCTGGAAAACTGCGGTGTTATTGACCCCGACGACATTGCGCCCTATTTAGAAAAAGGCGGCTACACGGCCCTTAAAAAGGTACTGACCTCCATGACCTTCGAACAAGTAATCGAAGAAATGAAGGCCTCCGGCCTGAGAGGCCGCGGCGGCGCGGGTTTCCCGACGGGTATGAAATGGCAATTCGCCAGAAACACCCAGTCAGAAAAAAAATACATGATATGCAACGCCGATGAGGGCGATCCGGGCGCATTTATGGACCGCGCGGTGCTGGAAAGCGACCCCCACCGGGTAATCGAAGGGTTAATCATCGGG
This sequence comes from Candidatus Brocadiaceae bacterium, assembly GCA_015661205.1. Lineage (GTDB taxonomy): Bacteria > Planctomycetota > Brocadiia > Brocadiales > Brocadiaceae > JACVXV01. The sequence goes on along the minus strand of JACVXV010000101.1, from coordinate 16,607 downwards.
GGGTATGCAATTGGCGCACATTACGGTTATATCTACGTGCGCGCCGAATATCCGCTGGCGATCAAGCGATTAAAGATAGCCATTACCCAGGCCACGGAAAGAAATCTCCTGGGCGATAACATCCTCAAGAGCGATTTTTCATTTCACCTAAAAATCAAAGAAGGCGCAGGCGCATTTGTGTGCGGCGAGGAAACGGCGCTCATCGCCTCCATAGAAGGCGAGCGGGGAAATCCCCGGCTAAGGCCGCCCTTCCCGGCCGTATCGGGACTGTGGAAACACCCCACCAATATTAACAACGTAGAAACCCTGGCCTCCGTCCCCTGGATTATCAACAACGGTTCCGCGGCCTACGCCTCTTACGGCACCGCGAAGAGCAAGGGAACGAAGGTCTTCTCCGTAGCCGGAAAGATCGCCAAGGGCGGCCTCGTTGAGGTGGATATGGGCATCCCCCTGCGTGACATCATCTACACCATCGGTGGAGGCACCTCTTCAGGCAAACCCTTCAAGGCCGTTCAATTAGGCGGGCCGTCAGGCGGTTGTATCCCGGAAAGATTGCTCGATACACCCGTAGATTACGAAAGCATCGCCGCAACGGGCGCAATTATGGGTTCCGGCGGTATGGTCGTAATGGACGCCGACACCTGTATCGTGGACGTGGCAAAGTTCTTCCTTACCTTCACCCAAAAGGAATCCTGCGGAAAATGCACCTTCTGCCGTGTGGGTACCACCCGGTTGCTGGAGATATTGGAAAGAATTGCCGCAGGCAAAGGGGTAATGGAAGACCTTGATAAACTCGCAGACCTTTCCGTAAAAGTCAAAGACCTCTCCCTGTGCGGATTGGGCAAGACCGCCCCAAATCCCATCATCACGACGATCAAATATTTCAGGGATGAATACGAAGAACACATTAAAGACAAAAAGTGCAGGGCGGCCGTCTGCAAAGACCTGATTGACTTCGCGGTTGTCGAAAAGGAGTGCACAGGCTGCCATGCCTGCTTCAAAAACTGCCCGGTAAAGGCCATTTCAGGCACGGCCAAGGCGGTACACCATATTGACCAGAAAATCTGTATTAAGTGTGGAATGTGTTATGAAGTTTGCAAATTTAATGCTATTTTTAAGGGATAACCATGTCAAATAAAGTGAACGTAACCATTGATGGAAAGGCGCTCCAGTTCGACGCGGGAACTACCATTTTGGATGCAGCGAAAACGCTCGGTGTGGAAATTCCTACACTCTGCCATAACGATAAACTATCACATTATGCCGGTTGTTGGGTTTGTACCGTAGAACAGAAAAGTGGACGCGGCGGAATGGTGCCTTCCTGTTCCACGAAACTTGAAAATGGCATGGTGGTGGAACTGGAAAACAAAAAAGTGCTGGAATCACGGAAGGCCTCCTTAGACCTGCTGCTTTCCGATCACTTCGGCGATTGTTACGCCCCCTGTAACCAAAAGGGATGCCCCGCAAATATTGACATTCAGGGCTTCCTCTTTCTGGAATCACGCGGCATGTACAAAGAAGCGGCAAACCTCATCAGGGAAAAAGTCCCCTTCCCCAACGTCTTAGGCAGGGTCTGCCCACGGCCGTGTGAAGAGGTATGCCGCCGTCAAAAGGTGGACAAGGCGGTTTTAATCGGCATCCAAAAGCGGCACATCGCCGAAATGGAAAGGCTGGAAGGCGGCCCCTATCTGCCGAAGCCACCAAAAAATTCCACCGGCAAAAAAGTCACCGTCATCGGAGCGGGACCTGCCGGCCTCTCTGCCGCTTATTACCTGAGGCTGCAAGGCCACGAAGTCACCATGTACGAACGCCACCCGAAACACGGTGGCATGCTCCGCTACGGCATACCCTATTACCGGCTGCCGGAAGACGTCATGGACCTGGAAGGCGACGCCATCATAAAGCAACTGGGCGTAACCATCCATTACAAGACCGAGGTGGGCAAGGACGTTGACTTTGACAAGATCATGCAAAACTCAGACGCCGTCCTCCTCTCCGTAGGCGCCTCCAGGGCGACGCCCATGGGCATAAAAGGCGAAGACCTGCCGGGCGTTTTTTCTGGTATAGACATCCTGGAAAGGCTGGCTAAGTATGAAACCGTAGACCTCGGCAAACGGGTCGTCGTGGCAGGCGGTGGAAGCACCGCAATGGATGCCGCCCGCGCCGCCGTGCGCCTGGGCGCGAAGGCGACAATCGTCTACCGCCGAAGCGAAAAAGAAATGCCCGCCCACCACGTCGAAGTGCACGACGCCCGTGATGAAGGCGTGGATATCCAGGTATTAACCAACCCCACCAAAATAGAAAAATCAGGCAAAGGCCTCAAGATAACCTGCGTAAAGATGGAACTGAGCGAACCCGACGAGAGCGGGAGAAGGCGTCCCGTAGTCGTTGCCGGCAGCGAATTTTCCATCGAAGCCGACTCCATCATCATGGCCATCGGCCAGAAAACCGATTTCTCCTTCGTGAAAAACAAGGCCGTAAATAAATGGGGCTTGTTTGACGTCAAAGGAAACAGCTATCAAACCACCGTTGACCCAAAACTCTTCGTCGCGGGCGACTGCTACAACGGCCCCGACCTCGCCGTACGCGCCGTAGCCGACGCGAGAAAGGTCGCCCAATCCATAAACCAATTCCTCACCGGCAAAGAAGTCGTCGGGGAAGAATCACGCTTTAGCTCCTATCCGGGCGACCTCGGCACCCTGCCGCCCGAAATGTTCGCCGCGTTTAAAGCGGGAACCAGAAAAGAAATTGACCTGCTGCCCGTAAACAAGCGCGTAGGCAACTTCAACGAAGTCGAGCAGAAATGTGCAAAGCCCGATATGACCGTCGAGGCCAAACGCTGCCTGGAATGCGGCTGCAACGTAGCCGACATCTGCCTGCTCAAGAAACACTCCCAGGTCTACAATGCCGACCAGGCGCTATTCGAGGGCGCAAGACGCACCTTCAAGACCGATTATTCACACGAAAAGATCAAGATAGAAACCCACAAATGCATCAACTGCAACGCCTGCGTAAGGGCCTGTGAAGAAGTCAAAAAGTGCAACATCCTGGGCAACACCGGCCGCGGCTTCTCCACCCGCATCGCCCCCATGATGAACATGCCCTTAAGCCAGACCCACTGCGACGGCTGCGAAGAATGCGTAAACGTCTGCCCAACAGCGGGTGTGAGGTTGAATAGGGAGGTTTATTTGATGAAGGTGCATGGGTAGAAGATTGGGTTAATGATGGAAATATTAAAAAGTACTTAAATTCTGCAACAAGACTTTGCCTTGTTTGTGGAATTTAGGAAGTATTCAAAATAAAGGATGGATATATGGATTTTTCGCAACGAATACGTTTCGTATGCCTTGGTATATGCAGTTTGCTTCTTTTTTCACTCATTTTATGTCTATCCACCTCCTCCTCACCTGTAATTGTAAAACCGTATGCGTACTCACTGGGTAGTTATAAAACGCTTGGTAGTGCAGATGTAACAGTAGTGGGTACGATGGCGTACGTGGCTGATCATAGCAGTGGTTTTCTGGTCATTGACGTTTCCACACCATCTAGTCCCCAACTCCTCGGCAGCTATGACGCGCCTGGTGATGCACGAGGTGTTGCAGTAGTGGGCACGACGGCGTACGTGGCTGATAGTTACAGTCGTCTCCAGGTCATAGACGTTTCCACACCATCTAAGCCCCAACTCCTCTGCAGTTATAAAATGCCTTGTTATGGTATTGCAGTCGTGGGCACGATGGCGTACGTGGCGGGTGGTGACCGTGGCCTCCAGGTCATAGACGTTTCCACACCATCTAAGCCACAACTCCTTGGCAGCATTGATACACCTGGTTATGCAATGGCCGCCACAGTCGTGGGAACCAAGGCATACGTGGTGGGTATGCGGCTAGCCCTGGCCGATCCTTTTAATGGTCTCCAGGTCATAGACGTTTCTACACCATCGCCCAGAGAATGTCGCAGTCGTGGGCACCATGGCGTACGTGGCTGATTGTATTGGACTCCAGGTTATAGACGTTGCCAAGCCCCAAACCCTAGTCAGCTATGACACGCTTGGTGAAGCAATTGATGTCGCAGTCGTAGGCGCCACGGCGTACGTGGTTGTTCCATGGAGTGGTCTCAGGGTGATAGATGTCTCCACACCATCGAAGCCCAAGCTCCTAGGCAGCTATGACACGCCTGGTATTACAGGTGGTGTTACAGTCGTAGGCACCATGGCATACTTGGTTCATCCTGATGGTCTCCGGGTAATAGATGTCTCCACGCCATCAAAGCCCAAACTACGCGGGGATTCTCACAGGGTTACTGATGCATGGAATGTCGCAGTCGTGGGTACCACGGCATACGTTGCTGGTGGTAAGTTTGGTCTTCAAGTAATAGACGTCTCCAAGCCATCGAAGCCCAAGTACCTCAGTTCCTATTCTAGTAATGCAGTTTATGTCGTTGTCGTAGGTACCACGGCGTATGTGGCTGATGTTGGAAGTGGTCTTCAGGTTATAGACGTCTCCACGCCATCGAAGCCCCAACTCCTCGGCAGCTATGACATCCCTGGTGGTGCATATGGTGTTGCAGTCGAGGGCACGACGGCGTACGTGGTTGTTCCAAGACGTGGTCTCTGGGTAATAGACGTCTCCACGCCATCGAAGCCCCTACTCCTCGGCATCTGTGATATGTATGGTGGTTGGAATGTTGGTTGGCCCGTCTATGTCCAAGCCAGAGTCCCAAATTTCCCCCGCCTAAGAGGGGCTGTTAATTTTGATGTGTGTGATGGTTGGGCGGTTCATGTTGCAGTCGTGGACACCACGGTATACGTGACTGATGGTGGTTATCTTCATGCAATAGACGTCTCCACGCCATCGAAGCCCCAGCTCCTCTGTATCTATAACACGCCTGGTTTTACATATGGGTTTGCTATCGTAGGTACCACGGCGTATGTGGCTGATGTATGGGGTGGTCTTCAGGTAATAGATGTCTCCACGCAATTGAAACCAATGCCTCGTTGACGACAAGACGTACGTGACTAAAGGTACTGGTGGTATTACAAATAATACACATCCCTGCTTCTCTCCGTTTTTGTTAAATAGGTAAAATTTATGAACCCTTTGGCGCTAGTTAAATTAAATCAACTAATGGAACTCACCCAAGGTAAATCCGAAATTACTATTGGGTTAATAGATGGACCAGTTGTAATGAATCATCCCGGCCTTGCAAGTGAAAATATCGTTAATGTTTCGGAAAAAGATAAAGGGTCGTGTTCACAAGCTAATAGCTCGACATGTATGCATGGAACCTTTGTGGCTAGTGTTTTGTCGGGAAAAAGAGGCTCATCTGCAATGGCAATATGCCCTGATTGTACTTTATTAGTGCGGCCCATTTTTTTGGAAAATACCGAACCTGGCGATCAAATTCCTAATGCAACCCCTGAAGATCTGGCTGAAGCAATAATTGAGTGTGTTGATGCTGGAGCTCGTGTACTAAATTTAAGTGTAGCGTTTGTAAACCCAACAGCTAAGGGAAATGTTGAGTTGAAAAAGTCTTTGGATTATGCTGCACATAGAGGCGTAATTGTAGTTGCGGCTGCTGGTAATCAAGGAACCCTGTGTTCTTCTGTTATTACCAGTCATCCATGGGTTATTCCGGTAGTTGCCTGCAACCTTAGTGGTATGCCAATTAGCCTTTCAAATTTAGGAAATTCTATAGGTAGGAGAGGCTTGTCTGCTCCTGGTGAAGGAGTTAGTGGTATTGGTATGGGAAATAAGCCGATTACACCAAGAGGTACTAGCGTTGCGACCCCTTTTGTAACGGGAACGGTTGCGCTCTTATGGTCTATGGCTCCAAACGCAACAGCGATTGAAATAAAACTTGCTTTAACTGATTTTAATTTAAAACGGAGAACTATGATTGTTCCCCCGTTACTTGACGCATGGAAGTCGTATCAACTTTTAAATACGTTATGAAAGGAGGTGAATTATGACGTCTGGTGGAACAAAAGATAATCACGAAGAAATTAGAAATCGTAGTCGTTATCAAATACGCCTTCCCGGATTTGTTGCTGAAGAAGGGATTGGACTTGGAGACGTTACTAAGCGAATTGTCTCAGCAGTCGGGATTAAGCCTTGTCGTGGTTGCGAACGTCGTGCTGCAATCCTTAATAGTTGGGTTACTTTTAGAGGGTGGCATTGAATTAAGTAAAATGCAGATAAACATCAAATAGTTAATTTGGCATTTATAGAAATCATCTTTATTTGAGGAAGAAATAAATGGAAAATACCGATGCAAAGAACGTAGCCATTACGCAAACTCCAGAAAACCGTGAAGAAATACCAACGAATTCTTCACAAGGTAGATTAACATTAGCCAACGAATCTTCTTGCAAAACAGGTACTTGTGGAAATTCAAACCCAGAAGCCTATTCAAATGTTTATGCCTTAGGTAAGATTGAAACACGTTTTCCTAGCCTAGGAATTGAAAAAGAATATACACAAGCGCAGGCAAGAGCACAATTATCTGGGCGCACAGATGCAGAAGCATTTTGTAGCGTCTTAAAAGAAAACCGCTATTTGGCACGTAAGTTATGTTGGGTTTTGACGATTGAGGGAATTGAAACATATATTTTACAACCACGTGACCCTGGCGACTTTGCAATATTAGTGGACGCTATTCGATCTGCTCCAAGTCCTATGGATATTGATGTAGTTATAGGTATTAAAGGGCCAATTGCATCACCAGAAGTATGTAATGGGCTTACAGTTCCTATTGTGATATTTGATAAAATTTATTCATTTGATCGGCCTTCGCTCTTATTATCTCTTGAACAACAAAGACCAAAGGACATTAAAGATGATTTATTCAAAAATGCGGCAGAAGAAGTATTAGATAAAATCATGCAAATGGCTGATAATGCGGGTGCAACTGATGAACATCGCGCTGTAAATTATTTAGCTCTTCAATATGATGCGGTTTATATAACTGTAACTAAGTATCATTTGCAGAATTATGCGTTTAGTGGAATAGAGACCCGTTTATCACGTTTGAGTAGTACACGAAAGATTCTTGACGTCATTTTCTCTTTTACGAGCCGTACTACGGATGTTATAGAAAAATCCTTTGTCCGAGTTGATGTAACCGAGGAGTTTCCATTCCTAGTTACAAAGTTGTCGGCTTACTATGACCGTTAAGCCGAGGTGAATAGGAATATTTTCTATATTGTTGTAACTGTGTATAGGAATTTTGTTATGGCTAAAAGTTCTTATTACAGTCGTGTATTTATAAACATCAATAAATTTGAAAAGGGGGTGATTAAAATGAAAATGCCAGGATTTATAGCAGAGGCGTCAATTTATAAGACAAAAGGTAATTATCACGGTAGCGGTATAGGGACTACATCAAGTTCACAGATAATTCCACAAGGTTGTGACTTTTTTAAGAGCGCAAGATGTGCAGCACAAGTAGGGGCATGCGTGGCAACATGTTCTGCTGATTGGTCGACTATTGCTTGTCTAGCTTGCATTGGTGGTTTGGGTGATTGTCGTGATTGTTTATGAAAGGAGAATCGTTATGAAGGATGTTTCAAGTAAAGTACCATGCTTCAATGCGGCGGCGTCTTTATATAGGTCTTATAGAAAGTATAGTAGTTGCTCGCAACAAATGTTAGGTGTATCAAGCCGCGGGGTCGTTCTTGCCTTGGTGAATTGTGGCCTTGGTCGAACTTGTCCTGACAAAACAAAATGTTGCATTGTAGGGATTTCTCATTGGTGCTGTCCCAATGATAAGAAATGTGATTATGACCAAATTGGTTGTAAAGATTGACAACAATGTGGTAAAAAGTATGTAACTTAAATCCAGCAAACAAGGCTTCTCCTTGTTTGCTGGATTCGCCGGATTGGGTTGAGTGAAGCGAAACCCAACATTTTGTGAATCCCACGAATGGTTATCGTTGGGTTTCGCCTTCAGACTGGGTCAAATGGACAATTTTACGCTATTTTTTATATTTCTTCCCCACTTTAAGGGTAGAAACGTCACAAAATACCACGAAATCAGGCTAGAGTGGGCAATATTTAATATTTCTTCCCCACTTTTGGAATAAAAAAGTTCATTTGGCACAGTCTGCTTATTCAACCCAACCTACTCTAAACGCCTGTAAAATGCCACAAATGGTTGATGTTTATCTCACCTTGCGCTACTCAACCTTATGGTGTTCTGCTTCAGACGGAAATGAAATTTCTCTTATTGAAATAAGCGATACTTAAATTATTTCAAAGGAGGGAGAAATTGAATAAGCAAATGGGAGAAAAAAATGTTCTCAAGACGCTTTACCGCTGATGAGTATTCTATCTACCAGTTATTTTGAAATAGATCGTAAAACTGAAGCACATTTTCTTTTGTCGATGCGTAGAAAATCGAACGCAAATCATCAGCCGTTGTTTTCAAAGGAGGAAAATACAGTGAATTTAGCTATGTCTATTATTTGTAGTATAGTCCTTATTATTACCATTAATACTACTGTATTTGCAGAGGACACCCCGGATAAAGATACTATTATATGCAAAGCAACTTCTCGTTGTATTTCTAGATATCAACTTGTTGTTGATTGTGATAATATTACTGTCAATAAGGGAAATACTGCCTATGAATTTAAAGAATGGAGCTGCACAGGCTTTGCTTATTTTAATATTAAAACCACATACACATGTATTACTTCTAATGGAGCTAGTTCAACTTTAATAGAAGAAAGTGACCCATTAAAGACGGTAAATCATTCATACTCTGTAAGATATGAAGAAGGGGGACATGCGGTTATGCCGGAAGAACAAGCGAAAAAAAAAGCATTGGAGTATATAACAAATACGTGCAAAAACGAGGTATATAACAAATATGATCCCTGCTGTCAGCAATAAGCCTGGTAGGTTGGGTTGAGTGAAGCGAAACCCAACATTCTTTGAATGCCACGAATGGTTGCTGTTGGGTTTCGCCTTGCTCAACCCAACCTACTCTAAACACCTGTAAAATACCACAAATGGCTGACGTTGGATTTCACCTTGCTTTACTCAACCTTACAGAACTGGTAGGAATACAATGCAATACCGCAGATCAAAAACACCGGGGGCAACCTTCTTTTTTACGGTTGTGACGTATCGGAGGAGCAAGATTCTGTGTCATGAAGCAAACGTGGCGCTGATAAAAGAGGCATTTCTGCATGTAACCACTCACCACCCCTTTCGCAATCGCGCGTTTGTTTTGCTTCCCGACCATATTCACTGTTTATGGACGTTGCCGGAAAATGATGATAACTTCTTGATGATATTGCAATTCCGGGGACACCACACTCAAGCATTGGCTTTGTTTTTAAAATTAACGACTGCCGTCAGACATAAAATTTATTGACACTAACACATTACCAATACATACTGATGCACGTATTCATGCACATTCAATGTGGAGGAAAGTTTATGAGAGCAATAATAAATATAGAAGATGAATTACTTGATAAGGCAACTAAGTTAACCGGCATTAAGGAAAAAACGTCACTGATCAAGCTCGGCCTCGAAGCTCTTGTCGCGGCGGAAAGCGCCAAAAGACTTGCTAAATTGGGTGGAACCGAAAAAAAATTAGAGATAATATCCCGCAGAAGAGCGGCAGGCACGTAAGATGGTACTTGTTGACACTTCTGTATGGGTAGAGCATTTGCGGAATGGAAACGTCAGGCTTGAAACCCTGTTAGAAGAAGGCCATGTCGTTTGCCATCCACTTATTGTTGGTGAGCTTGCCTGCGGGAATCTTAAAAATAGGACTGAAATACTTTCTCTTCTGCAAGCGCTTCCTGTAGCAACCTATAGAGAACATGAAGAAGTGATGAAATTCATAGAAGATCATGCGCTTATGGGGAAAGGGTTGGGATATATTGATATTCACCTGATTGCTTCGGCTATATTGACTGAGATACCACTATGGACAGTTGATAAAAAACTCAATGAGATTTCTTCAAAGCTGGGGATGGCGTATTGATTGGTAGCCGGTTGGGTTGAGTTGGGTAGACATTCTATGTCAAGCTCTTTTTTTCTTTTAAAAAAAAAGAGCTAAAAAGCCTTTAAAAATCAGGGATTACAAAGCCATAGTCCATGGGACATTTCTTGCTTTGAGGTTTTGAATATGCAGCGTTTCATCGTAAGAAGTTCCCTGTGACCAGACAGCGAAAATGATTTTGGTCCATTTTTTACCGAGGTTTCGCGGGATAGCACCATGGCTTTGGTCTCTCTCTTTGTGGTAATCGTAATATGCCCTTGCTCAACTCAACCTACTCGGCTATATTACATGGAAGGCTTAAACGCCACGAAACTTATGGTCTGTACAGGAGGAATTGATTATGCCAATGATAACTGTGCCCGCTCATTTTGATGGTAAGCAAATTTGCTTGGATGAGCCATTAGACCTGGCACCGAATGCGAAACTGATTATCACGATTCTACCAGGGCAAGAATCTGATAATGAGTATAAAGCTTGGTTGCATTTGTCAGGCCAGAGACTAGAAGACGCATACGGAGAGAACGAACCTGAGTATTCTAAAGATTTACTCAAAGAGGTGAATCCTGACTATGAAGGAAGGTGAAGTAATTCTTACCCCAGTACCCCAAGCTGATGGAGAACCAAAGGAAAGACCTGCGATTTTCCTGCGGGAAATGCCGCCTTATCGCGATATGCTTGTTTGCGGTGTCAGCACACAGTCACACCAATATGTCAAGGATTTTGACGAGATTATCTCTCTTACCGATGCGGATTTCGAGTCAAGCGGTCTGCGAGCAAAATCCCTGATTCGACTTGGTTTTCTCGCTGTATTACCACGTCATCGCGTGCTTGGCTCTATTGGCTCGATCTCCGCCGAACGCCACAAACGTCTATTGAGAAAGCTGAGTGATTACCTTGTTACCAATTTGACCTAAGCCTGGTAAGCCGGGTAGGTTGGGTTGAGTGAAGCGAAACCCAACATTTTTTGAATGCCACGAACGGTTGATGTTGGGTTTCGCCTTGCTCAACCCAACCCTTAAAGGAGATTTTTCGATGAAATACAAAGTAAATCTGCAAAAGGAAAGATTGGGGTCACATCTTAAATCTTAAGTAACTGTTTCTTCAAAGTCGCTATCTTATCACGCAGTTTTTTATTTCGCATCAGTTCAGCATTCATTTGGTTATATTTCATGGTAATTGCCGCACCTGATATACCATCGAAAAACGCACCAATGTCTTTACATGATACCCCGCTAAGGTCTCGGGCGAGATACATTGCAATTGCCCGCGCTTTGTTATCTTTACGTCCCCTCGTTTTTACTTGGTCTTCGTTACACCCGAATTCATTACAGACAGACTGAATAATGGTATTAATAGGTGGCGTCGGCTTTAATTCCTTGAGTTGAGGAATTTCTTTCTCGTCATTCCTTGTGGAAAGCCGGGTAGGTTGGGTTGAGTCAGGTAGATTGGGTTGAGCCGGGTAGGTTGGGTTGAGTGAAGCGAAACCCAACTTTTTGATCGCGTGGAATTACACATAAGTTGCGTGAAAAGCAGAGCAACCACCAGCTAACCAGCCACCCGTAAGGGAAGTGAGGCTGGCATAGCCGGAATAGCCTGAAAAATAAGGGTTGAGAACAGCATAGTTTATGGTATCCTTATTGAGCATGAGAGTTTTGTGTTTCATGAACACTTTTTTCAACAAGGAGATAACCATTATTCAATCGTTCTCAACCTCGACTATTGCCGGGATACTCTTGCGTCACAGCCGAGTAGGTTGGGTTGAGTCAAGCGAAACCCAACATTTTTTGGATGCCACGAACGTTTATCGTTGGGTTTCGCCTTCAGCCGGGTAGGTTGGGTTGAGTGAAGCGAAACCCAACATTGTTTGAATGCTACGAATGGTTGCTGTTGGGTTTCGCCTTGCTCAACCCAATCTACTCTAAACACCTGTAAAATACCTCAAATGGCTGACGTTGGATTTACTCAACCTTACGGAACTGGCAGGAAAGCAATGCAATATCGCAGATCAAAAACACCGGGGGCAACCTTCTTTTTTACGGTTGTGACGTATCGGAGGAACAAGATTTTGTGTCACGAAGCAAACGTGGCGCTGATAAAAGAGGCATTTCTGCATGTAACCACTTGCCACCCCTTCCGCAATCGCGCATTTGTTTTGCTTCCAGACCATATTCACTGCTTATGGACGTTGCCAGAAATGATAATAACCATTCGATCGTTATGTAAATCAGGATGATTATAATGTTGATTGGGAAGCATGGCATAGTATCTGATGCAAAAGTGGGATGCGAATGAATTGTGTCTGGGTTGGGTTTCATTCCTCAATCCAACCAACCAGCTAAAAAGGAGTTTGACGTTGCCTCTCATTATAGGGTATAAATATAGAGTAAATAATACTACAGTGTTGTTTTAATAATTTTAATTTCTCATTACGTCTGAATCAAATGCCATTTCCAGAATGTCAGAGAGTCCTTTATAAAAAAAATCCATTGGGTGAGGTGATATGCCAATTAATATTTCCTCCCATTCTCAAAATTGATACTGAAGTGCCTGTTGCCTTTCAGGAAAGGGTTCGTAAACATTTTCCCAACTTTTCAGAAGTATCGGCATTAAATTTAGGTTTTCTTTCAGGTGTAGAAGATCAAATTCAACCTGAACCACCAGAGCCACCTTTATGTAAGAATTATGAATTTTCCTCTGAAGATCAACAATGGAAGATTAATTTAACACGAACCTTTGTTTCAGTAAGTACAAAACAATATACAAGGTGGGAAACTTTTAAGGAAAAGCTGAAAATTCCATTTGATGCGCTGCATGAAGCATACACGCCTGCTTATTTTTTAAGGGTTGGTTTACGGTATATTGATGTTTTCAACCGTACATTTTTAAATTTTCCCCTAAACACTCCATGGGATAAATTGTTGCAGCCTTGTATGTTGGGTATTATGGGGTCTTCCGAAACGGATATTAAAGATAAAGTTAAAAACTTTGTAAGCGTGTGTGAAATTGGATTATCCGATGGTGAAAGTAATGTGAAGATAAAGACTGCACTCGTTAAGGCTGTAAAAGATGGTGAAATTTGTTTTATGATTGATAGCGACTTTTACAACACCAATAAAACAACGATTGACTCAACGCTGAGCAGGCTTAACTTTTTTAACTCACGCGCTTCAAGGTTAATTCAATGGTGTATTAAAAAAGAATTACACAATGCTATGGAGCCTCAACTATTATGACCAATTCCTTTCAAATAAGCGATTTTATGCAATTATCCGATCGTGTAAATCGCATGTCTGGATATGAAGTTTTAAGTCCAGATATAGCGCCGGAACGACCAACATATCAGTTTGTAATTTTGCGCCCTGGGACTACTAGCGTTCAACATGCCGCAAGATTATCGACAGCTTCGCTTGCCGCATATGGATATTCGTGTATTCCAACTAATTATTTACCGGTGCCTTTAGAAAGAGACCCCCTAGAATTGGCAAGAATTTTGATACCTAATATTACTGACGAGAACATATCTCAACAAGCCTTAAAATTATTGTTGGTAATCCAACACACCCTCAACACCCGAGCGTTTTGGGATATCAAAAGTTGTATTCCTTATTTACATGCTGCCATGCCTGAAGATGGTTCAGTATTGTTTGAATGGATATTCAAGGATTATCGAGTAGGGTTTCACATAGAGTCTAATCCACAAGAATCTAGTTGGACGTTGATTACAAAAAAAAGCTTGGGAGAAATCTGTGCATCTGGATATATCACGGAGATCGATCAGCACAAACTTGTTTCCTGGCTTTTGTACTTTATTGTCTCTCATTTGTAAAAAAATGGATTATCCGGATAATTGTATAAAAGGTATCCCAAACAACACCTTCATAACTAATGAAGTAGTTACGGCCAGTCTTTTCCAATTTCCAAAGAATGCTTTTAGAGACGATGGGTGGGACGAGCAATCAATTAATTGGGAGGATGATAATTCTGCTGTCGAATTTACCTTAAATCAAAAAAGAGATACTGGGGAAATTCATTTCAAAGGTGGAGTTGTAATCATTCCACGAAACGAACTTGATAGATTAAGAAATCGTCCACAACTAAAAGGTTTGCTTTCATACGAGAGAAAACCACTACCAGGTAATAGATACCATGGAAACATTCTCATGAGATCAGGCACTCCGAAACCAACAATGAGACTTATAGAAGCAGGAATTGCCTTATCAGTAGAAAAAATCATTCCCCCAGCAAACACATAACATAAAAAAAGCTGCCTCAGCCGGGTAGACATTCTATGTCAAGCTCTTTTTTTTCTTTTAGAAAAAAAGAGTTAAAAGCCTTTAAAAATCAGGGATTACAAAGCCATCGCCCAAGGGACATTTCTTGCTTTGAGGTTTTGAATATGCAGTGCTTCATCGTAAGAAGTTCCCTGTGACCAGACAGCGAAAAGGATTTTGATCCATTTTTTACCGAGATTTCGCAGGATAGTACAATGGCTTTGGTCTCTCTCTTTGTGGTAATCGTAAAATGCCCTTGCCCAGGGAGAGCAGTTGATACTGGTAAATGCCCAGTCGTGGAATGTCCTTCTGAGGGACTTTCCGCATGCGTAACGCAGAGATACCTTTCGCCACTTTCCGCTTTCCCTGACAACCGGCACGCAGCCGGAGAGTTTTGAGATTTCCTCTGCGGCCTGGAAGCGTTGATGACCGTCTTTGCTGTTCAGCCCAAGGGTTGCGACCAGTTCAGGCGCAAGACGGTCGCCCACGCCCGGCAAAGTCTTGACTGAAACTGATTCGGGAAGCTTATTCAAAATATCCTGGATTTCTTGTTCATAATGGTTAATATGTTCTTTCAGGTTTTCGAGCTGGCCGAGGAGCATTCCCAGACGAAGTCTTCCGGAACGGGCGGTTACCCTTGTCGGGCTGAAGGGTTGGAGATTGAATGGTTTTCCAGAGTTCATCGGCTTTTGCGGGACACGGGTAGCGATGTTTCTTGAGAAACGCGAGGAATGTCTTTTTTTTGCAAGCGTTCAAGGCACAGTGGTCGGGAAATACCCTGAGAAAGTCGATGAATATCTGTGAATCCAGGGAGAATATATCGAGTGCCTTTGGGTAGAACTCCTTCAGGCAGGCGGTCACCTGGTTGGTAACTCTTGATTTTTCATCAACCACTTTACGGAGGTCAGTACAAAGTCTGTCGAGAAGTCTGTAATCTTCAGGAAGAGGTTTGAGTGGTCGAAACAGGTGGCGGTCTGTGCGCAAGATATTTCCGAGCGATAGTGCATCAAGGGTGTCGGATTTTGCCCTTGAAAGCACGTGCCTATCCTTGTAGCGGTTGACTGCCTTTGGATTGATGGCATAGACGGTGTAGCCTTTTTGCAAGAGTTCGTGTACCAGAAGCCCACGGCTTGTTTCGATGGCAATCAAAACGAGGTTGGGTGACACCTGATGGTTTGCAATGTTTGAATGAATCATGGCAAACCCTTCGCAGGAGTGGTCGATCCGGAATTGTTCGAGTATTTTTGCTGAGTCATCAGTAATAAGGATATCATGATGATCATCAGCCCAGTCAATGCCAACATAAATCAATTTTTGCTCCATAACGTTGTCTCCTTACATAAAAAAGTGTTTGTGTGCATCCAGAGAAGCAAGTTATTTCTGTTACCCGTTGATAGCCTTATATGGACTTTTTTCAGAACATTCTATTGATCATACGGTTGCAGAAATAAGCAAAAGGAAGAGGAGTGCGGTCTACCCGAGGTCATCGTGTGACAGGTTGGATTTGACTCTATCTTCCCGTGCTCTTGGAAATTTTTTCGGGCGGGCAGGAGTGGTTAACTCCAGTCGTCCTACGGACTCCTTCCGTTAACCACTCCTGCCCGCTACTGTGCTAATACGCTACTATTTTAGCTAAATCCGTTATTATTTCAATGAATTATAGACACCTTAACATATAAGGTTGGGTTGAGTGAAACGAAACCCAACATGGTTGAATGCCACGAACGGTTGGTGTTGGGTTTCTCCTTGCTCCCCCCCTTAAAGGAGATTTTTCGATGAAATACAAAGTAAATCTGCAAAAAACAGAAGAAGGGTATGCTGTTTGGGTTCCCGGTTTGCCTGGATGCTGGTCGCAAGGAAAAACGGAAGAAGAAGCTTTAGAAAATATTAAAGACGCCATCCAGGGTTATTTAGAAACCGTTGAGGATATAAGCAAAGGCAAAGAATCGCGATATGTCGAAGTGAATTATGCCTAAGCTCCCCGGCGTTAATCACCAACGTGCAGTAAAAGCCTTTGAAAAGGCTGGTTTTCGGATTGCGAGGCAAGGGAAACATATCACAATGACGAATGGAGAACGTATTATTACCATTCCAAGGGCGAATCCAATAGACGATTATACCATGTCTGGAATTATCCGGGATGCGGGTATTAGCATAGATAAATTCAAAGCTTTGTTATAGCTTGGTAGCCCGGTAGCCTGGTAGGTTGGGTTGAGTGAACAGACTGTGCCAAATGAACTTTTTTATTCTAAAAGTGGGGGAGAACCCTTAAATATTGCCCATTTTAGCCTGATTTCGTTGCATTTTGTGACATTTCTA
>JACVXV010000229.1 GCA_015661205.1 Candidatus Brocadiaceae bacterium | reverse complement strand
GATATTCTCGGGGAACAAAGCATGCTGGTCGCCAACAACACTGCCGGGTCACATGCCCAGGCAGCAGCCAGTTTTACCCCATCACACAGCGAACACTCCAAGGGTGAGATGAATGCGGTTATGGAGGAGTTCCTTGAATTAACGAAATATGGCAAGGCCATACACATTATGGCTATGTTGATGGTCGGTTTCGGATTCTTAATGGTTTTTGTTAAAAGGTATGGTTATGGCGCAGTTACCGCCACGTATATAGCGGTAAGTGTAGTTATTCCCTACTATATGTTCTTAAAGACGCAGGGAATATTTGGTGAGCCGGCCGAGTTGAAGATGGACCGGTTTATCCTTGCAGAATTTTGCGCGGCAAGCATACTGATTGCAACGGGGGCATTTTTGGGCAGATTGAAGATGTCTCAGTACATCATCATGGCGCTGATGTTCGTGCCGTCATACATGCTTAACGAATGGATCATGTTGGACAATGGAATGGGGTTCATCCCAAAGGGACAGTTGATTGATACCGGCGGTTCTATCGTTATCCACCAATTTGGCGCCTATTTCGGATTGGGTGTTATCGTCCGGATGACCACCAAAGAGGATTTTACCAAAAAGATAGAGTCTGACAAGATCAGCAACCAGTTTTCAATGCTGGGCAGTATGATGCTGTGGATATTCTGGCCGTCCTTTTGCGCTGCACCGGCGGAGATATCAAGGATGCCCACCGCCGCGGTAAACACCGTGCTTGCTCTCTGCGCCGCAACAATAGCAACCTACCTCGCAACCACCATGATCAGAAGAAAGATCATGATCGAGGACATGGCAAATGCTGCCTTGGCCGGTGGTGTGGCTATTGGTTCATCATGCGCGCACACAACGCCGGTAGCGGCACTTATACTCGGTTTTGTGGCAGGAATTGTCAGCGTGTTCGGTTTTGCGGTTCTTCAGCCACGCGTGCAAAAGGCCCTCAAGGGCGTAGATACCTGCGGCGTACATAATCTTCACGGTATGCCGGGTATGTTGGGCGGTTTGGCCGCTATCTTTATAGCGGAAAACGTTGTTCCCGGATTGCAGGTAAAGGCCGTAGTGATCACCTTCATCGTAGCGTGGATTACGGGGCTTGCCTCCGGAACGATGATATCTCTCTTTGGATACCGAAAAGACGCTTACGAGGATTCGGTGGAATTTATCACAGAAGAACATCACTAACGTTCATTGGTTGTTAGTGGTATTAGTTATCATAAAAAACCTCCTGTAGTTTTTACGACTACAGGAGGTTTTTTTTGTAATTGCTATCCCCGGCAAATTTTATTATCTTAGCGTATATCATGAAAAAATACATCATTATTGGAATAATCTGCCTTTCGGCTATCATAGCAACCTATTTCACGTTTTTCCGCAATGGCGAAACGGTTCAATATAAGACGGCAAAGATTGAAGTTGGCACCATCGGCAAATACGTTACCGCGACAGGCACCATAAATCCGGTGAGAACCGTATTGATCGGCAGTCAGGTCTCAGGCCTGGTGTCCAAACTCTATGCCGACTTCAATTCCGTCGTTAAGGTGGGTCAGATTATGGCGCAAATAGACCCAGTCCCTTTTCAGCACAAAGTGAGAATGGCGGATGCGGCCCTTGCCACCGCTACGGCCTCCCTTGAAAAAGCAAAGGTGAATGCCGGTAACAACAGAAAAAACTACCTCCGCCAACGGAAGTTATTCGCAAAAAAAATTATCTCCATCAACGACCTTGATGCCGTCAGGACGGTTTATCACGTCAGCCGGGCCGAAGTAAAACTGGCAGAAGCACAGGTGATGCAAGCAACGGCGTCCCGTGAGGTCGCAAAGACGGACCTGGAACATACATCCATCGTCTCCCCGCTGAACGGCATTGTCATATCCAGAAACGTGGACGTGGGACAAACCGTGGTAGCCAGTTTCCAAACGCCCACCCTCTTTAACATCGCCGAAGACCTCGTTCACATGCAGATAGATACCAACGTTGACGAGGCGGATATCGGCATGGTTGCCGTAGGCCAGGAGGTAAAATTCACGGTTGACGCCTTTCCTGATGACGTTTTTGAGGGTAAGGTGACCGAGATACGCATGTCGCCCATTATATTTCAAATGGTCGTCACCTACGACACCATCGTCAGCGTCAACAATTCGGCGCTCAAGCTCAAGCCCGGAATGACGGCAAACACCTCTATTCTCGTCGCCTCGAAAGAGCAGGTTATGAAGGTTCCCAATGCCGCGCTCCGCTTCACGCCTTCAAGTATTTCAAAAGGCGATTCGGGCAAAAAAGCGCCGGAGAGTAAAAAGCCTTCGGAAAAGGCAGGCGCATATATATGGCTGCTCGAACGGGGTAAAGTGAAACAGGCCGTAGTAAAACCGGGGATCGCTGACGATAATTTTACCGAAATTTCATCGGACGCGGTAAAAGAAGGGATGGAGGTGGTCACTGCCGAGACGTCATCAGGCACATCCACAAAAACCCAGCAAAAGGCGCCGTGGGGGCGTAGCACGCGCATGTAAGGGGCAAAGGGTTTGTGTAGGGACACGGCGCGCCGTGTCCCTGTGTGTGAACAAAAAGGTCGCCCAAGTCCTAATTTAAACGCCACATTTTATTTTTTCAAAGCACACCATCAACAGCACGATGCTTTTATGCTCTCAAAGTGAACGGGTACCTAAAACGTATGGGTGATGACATCGTATTGTTAGAAACGGTTTATAAGACGTATTCCCTGGGCGAGGTTGAGATAGCCGCCCTAGGCGGTGTTTCTTTAGCAATTAAAAAAGGCGATTTTGTGGCCATTATGGGGCCGTCCGGCTCAGGCAAATCAACCCTTATGAACATTATCGGATGTCTCGATAGCCCCACAAAAGGGGCATATTATCTGGAAGGCGTCGATGTGTCGCGCTTTTCAAAAAACAAATTGGCGGAAATTCGTGGTAAAAAAATAGGCTTCGTGTTCCAAAACTTTAATCTGCTAAGCCGCACTACCGTGCTGGAAAATATTGAATTGCCCCTTATTTATCATAAGAACGCGCCCAAAACCTATCTGGACAGGGTACGCCAGATAATGACGACACTAGGGCTGGATAAACGTGAAAAAAACTACCCCAACCAATTGTCCGGCGGACAACAACAACGAGTCGCCATTGCCCGCGCCATTGTCAACAACCCAACCTTACTCCTGGCAGATGAGCCCACCGGAAACCTCGACAGCGCCACCAGCAAGGAGGTCATGGACGTATTTTCATCCCTAAATCAAAAGTTGGGCATCACCATCCTGCTCGTTACCCATGAAGAGGACATTGCAAGATATGCGCGTAGGGTTATTGTTTTTAAGGATGGTAAGATATTAAAAGATACGCACACGCCATAGCAAATATATTCGAAAGAATCGCCTTCGTAGGGACACGGTGCCCGTGTCCCCCTCGCTTAAACAATGCCGGTGGGTTTGCAAAAATAATTCATGCAATAAAATTCTATACAATCAACAAGAAAATTAACAACCTGGCGCGGCTATGCCGCAACCAAAACAAATTTAACCACAAAACCATAAATGTAATGTTCAAGTTGCAAATCTGAACCTGTTGTAATATTTTCCCCAATTATTATACCGCTTGTAATTGGAACTCGATAAAAGTAAAATAGTTCCAAAATTTGAAAGATAAGGAGTTTTCAGTGAAACATACAAAACGATTAGAAGAAAACATTTTTGCAGATGTTGTTGAAAAGTTACAGTCGCTTACTGTTTCACAACGCAAATATCTTCATGAAATACTCTCGGATAAAAAAAATTTGTCTGTTGCTTCTAAAAAGAAGCTTTTAAAAAAGAGTTACGGTGTTTGGGTAGACAGGCAAGAAATAAAAAATAGCGTAGAATATATTAACGAAATCCGTAAAGGCTGGAGGTCCCGTCTGACAGGATAAAAAAATGCAAAAATCCTTGCTTATAGACAGCGATGTATTAATAGATCATCTGAGAAAAGAGAAAAACGCATTCGATTTCTTTGCAACAGAAATTGAAAACGGTTCGTTGCTTTTCGTTTCTGTTATTAGCCGGATTGAGATATTTGCTGGTATGAGGAGTGGCGAGGAGGTGGCGGTAAGTAATCTTTTAGTAGCGTTGTCAAGTGGAGACCTGAGAAAAGCCCTCCATTTATGTATGTCATGCATCAAAACCGTTGTAGTAATAGGCGAGTCGAATCTT
>JACVXV010000100.1 GCA_015661205.1 Candidatus Brocadiaceae bacterium | reverse complement strand
CCTTCTCTTTATGGTTTAGTTCTTTTACCAAAAACTACTTTACCATAATTGGAGGGCTTTTTCTTTATCCAGGTCTCTCTTTTTCTACTCTACCAATAACTTTGTAGCAAAGAACGTTATCTGCAATAACACGGGTTGTTGCAGGCAGAGTAATAAATATCTCACACCCAATCTTAAAAGGAGAGTCCAAATGAAGAAACTATTTATGGCGTTGTTGATGATTACAGCAATCAGCATGGGGTTTTTTGGTTCAGTGGCTACGGCCAATGATGCCGGTGCCGGACTATTTACCGACGCCATTCAGGCCGGCAGCCAGGACACGTCCAACGTAGCCGTTCGCTCTCGCTATGTCGATGTTGATTTCGATATGCTGGGTACGGCATGGGCGAAGCGAGGCGATGCTTTGGAGTTGAACTTGTTCAACGACGTTTCATTCAAGGCTGTCCTGAAGACGGTCAAAAAAGTATCGCCCAAAGGATTTGTCTATGTGGGAAAACTGAAAGGGGTTGCTCTCAGTAGCGTAACCATGGTCGTCGAAGACGGCCTGATGGCTGCGAACATCGTGTTTCCCGGAGGAGCATACCAGGTGCGTTACGCGGGGGGGGGCGTCCATGTGGTATGTGAGGTGGACCATTCCGCTTATCCTCCTGAGGCTGAACCGATTCCCGCCGATCTGCCTGCTGATGCCGGTACAGATGGCGTGTCTGCTGAGGAGGTGGTCTTTGGCAAAGGTTCCCAGATTGACGTGCTGGTTGTCTACACCGACGATGCGCGGGCGGCAGCCGGTGGCACAACGGCAATGAACACCCTGATCAATCTGGCCATCACCGAGACCAATACCTGCTATACCAACAGCGGTATCACCCAGCGGGTGCACCTGGTACATGCGGAAGAAGTTTCCTACGATGAATCAGGTTTCAATTGGAATACTACCCTGAGCCGGCTGACCAACACCTCGGACGGGTTCATTGACAACGTCCACACCCTGCGGGATACCTACAAAGCCGATGAGGTTGTTCTGCTCGTGGCCGACAACGGGTACTGCGGTCTGGCGTGGTTGATGACAACTGTCTCGAACTCCTTCAAGACAAATGCCTTTGCGCTGGTGAATTGGGATTGTGCCACGGGCTATTACACCTTCGGACACGAATTGGGCCACAACATGGGCGCCCGCCATGATTGGTACGTGGACGACACTAAGAACAGCCCTTACACCTACAACCATGGATACGTAAATCCCGGCTCCACGTCGCAAACACGCTGGCGAACGGTTATGGCTTACAATAACGAGTGCTCAGATCGCGGCTTCAATTGCACGAGGATACCGTACTGGTCGAACCCTCGCAAGAAATATGGCGGGATTAAGACGGGCGTGACAAAGAATACTAACTCCACTTGCACCGAAGGCAACCTGAGCAATGCAGACTGCGATGCAGACAATCGACTCGTACTTAAGAAGACAGCCAAAACGGTGGCTGGCTTCCGCTAATAACGGGACGTCTCCACCGCCAGTCCGAGCGTACCCTGAATAATGGAAGTACCGGCATCCCCACTAAATGATATGGCAAGTGAGTCATCTCGTTTTCGTGGGGCTTCATGGCAAACCTATTCCTCCGTATTTGACATATATTGTCTCAGTTTCGTTTTCAGCTTAAGGGTTCCTTGTATATTCGGCTTCAGCAACAACGCCTTGTTTAGATATTGCAAGGCGTTTTCATATTCTTCCAGACCGATATAACACTCTGCCATTTTTTTGTAAATAAAGGCATTTTCTTGTTTCGGGAGTCCCAGCTTGAGCGCCCTTTCACAATATTCAAGAGACTTTCTGTGCGTGGCCTTTTTCACCAGTTTGCGGCAGTAGATGGTCCTTAGCCGTTCTTTGATTTCTTTGGAAAGATGGCTGCGATGGCCGTTTTTCTGTATGCTGTCAAGGGTGGCCTCGTAGAGCAGGATGGCGGATTCGTATTCCCCGCTCTTTTCATAAGCCTCGGCCAGCAGGAATTTGCAATCGACGTAGTCCTTGTGGTTTAGGTGTAAAAGGGGGTCGTCCGTCGCGTAATCTTTTAGCAGGAATTGATACTTTTCGGTGGCCTTACGGGTCTGCCCGTCTAAAAGGTGCGTAAAGATGACCCGTATCCTGGACTTAACGTCGCTGGATGCTGTTTCGGTTGTCTCCGCTTCATGAGATACGTGGGTTTTTTTGGCCTGTTTGTGGGTTTTATGTAACCGGTCGTATTGCTCCCGGCTTGTTGTGTCCGAGAGGGTTTTATAGGCCTGGATAATAACCTTCGTCTTCGATTCTGCCCAGTGTTTGTTGATAACGTGGAGATCGGGATGGTATTTTTTAATAAGCGTCCGAAAGGATTGTTTAATCTCTTCTATGCTTACTTTCTGGTGTATCTCGAGTACTTCGTAATAATTAACCACGGTTAAAATTCTGCAAGGTTAAGATGATTCCTGGTAAAGTCGAGATTTGATGCTAACAGCAATTCCGCAGTCTGTCAATAGGTTTCATGAAAGGCGCAGCGGTAAATGGCAACCACAGATTGCACAGATGAAAATCATAACGTTTTAAAGCTGCAACCAAATTTCCTCCGATATTTTGTCCCTACGGGACGTTTAAAAAAAGAAATTTTTAAAGAGTAATACAAAGCCGCATGCCTAAAGATGAAGTAAGGACACGGAACTTCCTTGTTCGATATTCGATTTCAATCTGTGCAATCGGTGAAATCTGTGGTTCCCATTGTTTTTAACCGAGCGAAGTCCCTTACTCGTAGCGCAACGTTTCCACCGGATTGAGTCGGGCTGCCCGCAAGGCCGGGTAAAGGCTGAACACGACGCTGCTGAAGATGGCAACGCCGGCAATAATAACAATACTGACCGGATTGACTTCGGTGGGTATTTGGCTGAAATAATATATCTCGGGTGGAAATGGCCTCCAGCCGGAAACGTTGTACAGCACATTTTCCAGCCAGTTAATCCTGAAGACAAGCGATAAGCCGGCCGTCACCCCAATGCACGCGCCCAGGCTGCCAATGAGCAAGCCGTTTAAGAGGAAAATGGACATGATCCCCTGCGTGGTTGCGCCCAGTGCCTTGAGGATGCCGATATCTTTGGATTTTTCAAGAACGACCATCGTCAGGATGGCCAGGATGTTAAATCCGGCCACGACGATGATAAAAAACAGGATAAAGGCCATTACCCGCCGTTCCATCATGACGGCGGTCAGGAACGTCCTCCTGGCGTCTTCCCACGTCTGCACGTAGTATTCAAAGCCAAGTGCGGCCTGTAGTTTGTCGCGCACCTCGTTGGCGTAGCGATAATCGTCTAGTTTGATACTTATGCCCGTTACGGCGTCCTTATCCTTCAAGCCGACCAGTTCTTGCGCCACCGTAAGCGGGAGGTATACGTAGTTTTTGTCAAAATCATACATCCCCGATTTGAACTTTCCCGCCACAATAAAGGCCTTCACGCTGATCTTATCCCATTCCCGAATGGTAACCAGCACCACCTGTTCCCCGTTTTTGATAAAGCTGTCCGGGTTCTTTCCCGGTTCGCCGGGCTTGGTTCTGAATAGTTCGGCTCCGCCGATGATGCTGGCGGTGTTTTTTTCTCCATGCGTCTTCAGCATGTCTTCCGGCCGGTTCCCGAAAGGGGTAAGAAATTCCCCTAAATCCCCAACGCTTGCCTCTGCAAGGGGATCGACCCCCTTAAAGTAAACGAACTCCTTGCTTCCCCTTATCTTGATGAGCGCCGGGCCTTCTATGTAAGGCGCGCACGCGGCTACATGCTCAAAGGCCTTTATTTGCCCAATTACCTGCCGGTAATCCCCAATCCCGTTCATACCGCCCTTTAAGACGATAATATGCGCCAGGGTGCCGCGTATCCTGCTGCGGAGTTCTCTATCAAAGCCGTTCATGACGGAGAGCACCACAATCAAGGTCATTACGCCGACGGCAACGCCGGCCACGGCGAAGAGGACGATCTTTCTGGTGCGTAAATACCGTAAACTGATGAAAAGTTTGTACATGATAGGGGAAAGGATTTACATTGTTATTTAAAGGTGTAAAATATATAATTTTGCGATTCTAACACAATGAAATTATCTTAGGCAATGAAATAATAAAGTTATCTTTGGGGGGAGGTTCGGGGGATATGGGTTAAATGTAACACCAAATTGACCTGAATTGCACGAATTGACACAAATGGGTATGGAAGAACAGGGTTTGTCCATGCCTGCACACGCGTCTATGCTGCTTTTCCGGGTTGTGCGGCCGCTACGGGACTGAAACGATTTCGGATTTCAGGTTTAAAGTTTCGAGTTGTTGTGCCGCCCCTACAGGGCTAAAAAAACAGGTATTTCCCTTTACCCACCGCTCACGCAGTGGACTACGGTTGTTGTACCCCACAAGGGTGTCTTTGCATTGCCGAATAACAAAATTCCTTGTGAACAAGGTTAATAGGCTGTCAACCGGGGGCGGTTGATCTGACTTTGCCCTGCCCCGTTAGAGGCTACACAATAGTAGTCCACTGCGCAAGCGGCTACTTTTCTGTCCGGTTCATCAGCAGGCACATCAATACCCATTGAAAGGCTTCTTTCATTTGATCTTGCTGTTCTCTAATTTAATAACACACTTAAAATGTATTCCCATCTCCACATCGTATCGAAGTAAAATGGACATGAACCCCTTCTTGGTTGCGGCTTTGCCGCGCTATGAATTTAGTAAAAGAAGATATAACTCCTCAAGCGTGAAATACCGCAACAGGTTCAGTTGCCCGAAAAAGTCCATCCCGAGTATAAAATCAGTGGCAATCCGCTGACAGCTTTCCGTCCGGAATAGGCGTAGAAATTATCAGGTGGTACTATTTACCCTGCCACACGCAGAAGACGCTAAAAAGCATACTTAACCACCATCACCAATTCCTCAAGTTTGTTCAAATCGCCCTGTGCAACGGATAAGGCAAACTGGGTATCCAGTATTATATCCTCATTTACTCCTTTATAAAGCTTCCACTCATCATTTATTTTGGCAAGGCCTATAGCAGTATCGTCAATGTTTATCGAAAACAACGGCGGATTACCTTCCACCTTTGCAATAAAGATCACCTGCTCTATATTAGTTTTATCAATTGCCTGTGCCATATAAGGGAGCCGGGATTTATCAATTGTAAGATTGACGACTCCTTTCGTCTTCAAAAGATGCCATTCATTAGGCAAGTCATGTTTCATATTCAATGCCACATGTAAGCCAGTTTCATTCAATTCCTGTTCAATGTTTTCAAGCCGTTTCGATAATGATTTTGTCGCATCGGTTTTGAGTCGCTCGCCACCTTCACAGGCCGTGTATTTCAGATGAATAATCACATCTGAAATACTCTGGTAGTCAAATTGTTTGAATGTTGGTAATTCCAAATGCCACTTGCTGATAACCCCTGCCCCTTCAAATGGTAAATAACGTTCGTCCTTGAAGTTAAGCTCAAACATTCCGCTGTCATTTTGAGCAGAGCTTGTTGCTATCGCATTAATAGGAATGATGTAAGAACTGAACCGTTCATCCGTTTCCTCGGTGTTTTCTTCGTAAGCCTTGCCGCCTATAGCCGTATTGCGGAATTTATTTTCTAAAAGACTGAGTGTTGCATTTATACCCGTGTAAGTACCTGCAATACAAGGAATCGAAACGGATACCGATTTGATGCGGCGTTTATAATGGCCGGGATAGTCCATGTCAAATAATACCTCCGGCAGTGCAAATTCACATTTGCCGGTTTGTCTGAGTTGTATTATTGCCAGAGGATTGATCTGGTAGAGAGATATCTGTTTAGTAATCTCGTAATTATGCCCACGCTCATTTTGATAAGCCGCTTCGAGTTGTTTAAGTCCCACATAGAGCTGTTCGCCTGCCAACAGTCCCTCCCTACCCGCGTCAAAATAACCGGATTGAATGAAATTAGCGCTACTGATGCCTCTTTCGAAACAATAGGTTTTCTCGGCTTTTTTAGCGAGGTCGTAAGCAAGGTTATAAACCTGATGGTATAAGGTTTTTAAGCATCCCCTCATCCAGGTATATAACTCCTCATTCGTGTACTTGTTCTTTAAAAACTCTTCCATTTCGTTGGCATTGTCAATGGCCTTTTGTTGGTTTGCTATTTCCTGGTTGGCAATATTAATGCGTATCTCCTGGGCGGTAATTTGCTTATCTATCTGTTTAAGCTCATATCCGGTGGCATTGGCCTGGAAAATACGCTCTTGCAGGGCGCGGGTAAAGCCGCCTTTTTTGCCGGCGCTTGTGGACGCATAACTTAATTCACTAGCATCGAGTTGTAGGAATTTAGCCCAAGCCTGAGCAGCAGCCCCTAAATTAGAACCGCCCAAAGTTATTGACATACCAACCCCAAATGGTTCGATATTGCCGCTAAAGTTAGGAATGATATGTAAAATGCTTGCTATTTTTTCCGGAAGAGCAGCCTGCAATTGTTTTTCCTGAGATGCGCTCGCCTTATCCATATCCTCTTTCTCAAACGGTATCAATTTTAATCCGCTATCCCCATCCACCGTCATAATCTCATTGGGTATCCCATTGAATTCTGCTGTATCAGCAGGCGTCAAGCTTTCGTCCAAGCCACTTAGCTTCAGGTAGTATTTCATCCTGGCCTCCGGCGCCTTACGGTTTTGCTCCAGGCTTTCGATGTTCTTTTGGGCTTCTTCCAGTTGCTTTTTCTTGATCTCCATCACCAGGTTCTGCATTGCCCCTTCATGTTTTGCACGAATAAGGGCAATGGTCTCATTGTCCTTTTTCTCAATGGCAGAAAGCATGGCGCCGCCTAATGACTTTAATTCGTTACATAACTCCAGCGCTTTTTGTAATAAATAGTAGAAGCGGTAATTGGGCATTGGCGTATTGAGGTCATTCAATACGGAGGCTATGCTTAATCCCTGTGCCGCGGCTTTGACCAACAAGGCAGGGTCTATGGGCGGCTCAAAAAGAGGCAGTTTACGGAAGACACCTTCGATATTCTGGCAGTGACGAATCTTATATAACCTATCGGCAATAGTATCCCAATAGCCCAGGAGTTTAGGGTTGTTAGGGATACAGAAATACAAAGAAGACGCGATGCCAAAAATGTTGGCAAAAACAATCTCATTATTTACCATGCCACCAG
The DNA here is from genome assembly GCA_015661205.1 of Candidatus Brocadiaceae bacterium. GTDB lineage: Bacteria > Planctomycetota > Brocadiia > Brocadiales > Brocadiaceae > JACVXV01. The sequence continues at coordinate 15,276 of JACVXV010000100.1, read as the reverse complement.
GTAAAGTCGTTTGATTGCTGAAAGGCGCCGCCAATTCCAACTCCACCATCGCATTGCCGAAGGCGTCCCATTTGTCTAATAAACCAAGGTAAGTCTGCGGTTTGGTTTTACCCCGTTTAGGTATCATCCTCGGTTTTTGCCCCAGGATATGTCCCGCTAAAACATAAAGTTGGGTTGCCTGATTGATGGTTTCTATCGTATCCTGGCGGAAAAGGTAATCACCCCAGGCAAGAAGGTTGTCGATGTATTTCATTACGACCCATTTCATGTAGGCAACCGGTCGGCTTCGTGCTACCACATGGGGCATAAAAGGTTTATTTCGCCATTCGTTAATAGTTTTGTCCGCAGTATTGGGTTTGAGATTATTAAATATACTGTCTAAAATCCGCTGGCTATCGATTTCTTTAAAAGGACGGAATTGCCAAAACCGATTATCTTCATTGCCATCAGCCATGGGGTTGAATACGAAGTGGAACCACTTCATAGCCTCCTCATATTGCTGGGCTTTACTGAGTGCGTCCGCTAACAACATCGGCGTATGGAAAAACAATTCCCAGTTGTAAAGCGAGTAAGGGCGTTTGAGTTCGTGATAGATATTAGGCGTGGCGGCATTATTGTCCTGGTCGAATGGACCAAAATATTCTAATGCAACCGACTGATTGTGCTTAAAGAACTCTTCAAGCCGACCCAGGTTTATTTTGTTCAATAAAATTGGTGTGTCGGCATAGTAAAATTTTAATGAAGAAATTGATACATTTGAATAGTTAAAGAAAACGGCATTACTGTTTACGGTAAAAGTTGCGTCATCATTGCCCCACGCACCGCTACTTAACTGCAACGATTGTATTTTTTGGGAACCTTTTTGAAATACCGTTGCCCCGAATTCTGAATTTATACTGGAAGGTAACGTATGCTGCACAACATTTGCGCTCTTATCATCTTCAATCATGCTGCCTGTAAATGTGAAACCTTTAAACGTATTCGTATCCACAACAACCTGATCTTCAACATGGATAAGAATGTTGGTATTGGATTTCTTTGGAATAAAGGTAAACTGATCAATTCTTCTGCCAGTCTGTATGCCTACCAGTAGAACATTGGTTGAAAGTTGTTTCTGCGTCCACTTCCCATTTCTATATTCACTCCATGCCATTTTTATTTCATAATATTCCGTTGGTTTCAATTGCTCTGGCGAACTATCCGCGGAGGTTTTAATAGATTGATTTTGAGCGGTGTTGTTTGGTTTTGTTTTCTTTATTATCTGCGGAAAGAAAATCAACAAGCGGTTATTCCAAACTACCGGTGTGAGGTAACATCCATTATCTTTCACTTCATGTGTAATAGGGTCTTCCACATCATAACTTGGAACATCAATCTGCATCTTTTCCCAAGGATACCAGTTCATCTCGTCTAATGCCAGGTAGCGGTAATAAAAGAAGTAGGGGGCATTGCGTGTGCGGGAAAACACATGGAGTTTTGCATTATTATTCCATTGCGTACCGGTTCTTGTTCCGTCTATATACAAACCCACAACCTCCATATTCGCCACTTCATCCACTTTATAAAGGTACGATTTCAGGGCGTCGGTTACATTTTGTTTATTGATGTCTTTCTGGAGGAGTTCGCTTTCAAGCTCCTTGAAAAATGAACTTTTATCATCCCGGAGATTGCCTTCAATCCAATTTTCAGGATACAGGAACACCTTACGGTTTGCCTCCCAAACCCGGTAACGCTGCATCCAATCCCAACGCACCCTATCTAATATCCCTGGCTTTATGTTGTTACGTTCTTCCAAGCCCAGGAAGCAGCGTTGCACAAATAATTGCACCGATGAGATGGCCTGCTTAATGCGCGAGGTTTCCATGCAGGCGTCCATTTGCACGTCTATCAGGAAATATTCAAATAGTCCGTCCGCATCGGTAACGTTCCAGGCTATCAATTCATCTCGCTGCAATAAGAATCCAATTAAAGCCTCTTTCTGGTTGTTCCTGAGTTGGTCATGGAGGGGTTTAACCACCTGCTCCCAATCGGTTTGGTTGTATCTGGCGCGAATAGCGTGTTTGATGCCGTCGGCGATTTTGCGGCAGGTATTAAACTTGGAAGTAGGTATAGCCCATTCGAACAACAAATTAATGTCCACACCAATTTTGTCCGCTACTGTTAAGGCTTTCTGCAGCTTCAGCAGATTTTTTTCGTTACGATAATCCGCTAATTTGCCAATATTGAAATGATTCGCTGCAATTAATTTCTTGATGCGCTCTTCTTTCCAGGTGGTGAGTTCGGATATCTTTTTAGTGAGTTCTTTCGCATCTGACGCAGAGCCATGCACCCAGTTCCAAAAGCCAAGCATGTTCAATTTGGCCTGTGGCAAAGAATTACGCAGCCGGGTATACGCCTCTATGCGTAACCAATGTACAAGGGTTAGCGCATTGAAATCTATATTGTCGAAGTCGGCTTTGTACTGGTCTAAAAATCGGATTTCATCCTCGCTTAAATCAAAAGCGGAAACGAGCATGGCCGCTTTCTGCAAATTGGATGCAAAATCAGGTATCAATGCGGACGAAGGTATCACGATAACAGCAGAAGCAGGCGTTTTCCAAAAGATGTTTTTAAGCCCTACGCCGGTTGTAGCCAGTTTATATAATTTACCGGCCTGTAATGGTGTAGTTCCGCTCCACCATTCATTGGTAGGGTCTTCCTGAACGGTAAAATCTACAATAACGCCATCTATAGTGACCGCAGGCTTGGTGGCGCTGTTTTTAACAATAAACGTGTAACCGGCGTCGGCGGCAAGAATCAAATATCCGCTCCAATTGTTTTCGTCCGGCTTGCTGCTTTCCTTGATTTTTTCAAATATGCCGTAGATCGGTGTAGCCGGCGCACCGAGTTTCAGCACCTCCGAAACCAGTACATTGGTAATTTTTGCGTCAAGTTCTACAAAATTGGCAAGCGCATCTATCACGAAACGATGGGTCAATTCCTGGCGTAAATAGGGCAAAAATATTTCCAGGAAGGCAACTCGTTTCTGAGGAGCGGTATTGGTGTCTTCCACGTCTTCAGGGATTGTATCTAGTGGAATACTTATGTCGCCTGCTTTGATAATGGCTTCTAAATTTGTTTTTTCATCCTCTGTTTTGGTTTTTTCGTTTTCAAATACACCCGACAAAAGTTCTTTAAATAATTTGTTCTGTTGCCTTTGAATACGCGCCAGGGCATCATCCCACTCGGAGTTGCCAAGGTCTTTATAATCATCAACTTCATCTTCGGTTAAAATACCGGTAATCTGGATTGTTCCCAGGGTTTTATCGTATTTGAGTTTATTCTTAAGCGTACTGGTGTCCAGCAAAGTAATGTCCACATTTTTGGGCGCATTTGTCGTGAATACGTTCGTGCCTTCCAATAATCCGACTATCTTATCAACCGTGCTGATTTCAAAAAGTAGGCCGGCTTTAGTACGAATCAAAGCGCTGGTTGCTTGTTCCCGGATGTTTATTTTTTGCAGTGCAGCGTCTGCAATTAAACTATCGGCTTTCAAGTCTTTATGCGCTTCATCAATTACATTTAAGCCGTCATACAAGGTTTTGCTCAGTTGCAAAATCTTCTTTTGAGTGGGGGTAAATGGCTTCTTGTCGTTATCAACGTCTCTGATGATGTAATTCAGTTGCTGATAAGTAAATCCAGCGGCCTCCATTTTTGCCCAATGCTTCATGAATTCAAGAGAGGCGTGGGCGTCCTTAAAGATAGTTCCATACAACGGCAAAATACTGATAAAGGCAGGGATTCTTAAACCTAACACTTTGGATAATAACCGATAACGATAGAAGATGGACACATTATCCAGGGTAAGCTTGTCTTCCATTTTTACGTCCAGCATAATCGCCTGGATATCATCGGCTGAGAGATTAAGAGCAGCCATCACCACCGGAACGTGGTCAAGTAATTTGACTTCACCGGTTAGATAATTATCCTTATCGTCAGCCTTGAATACTTTATCTATCCCTAATACATTGTGGGTCAGGAATAGCCGCTGATAAAGAGACTTTGCCCCGGCGGTGCTAATATTGCTCCAAAAGGAAAGCAGCTTAATAAGTTCAAGACCCGTCTTATCCTGCAGCTTCTTTACCGCTACAAGCTGGTGAACAAGATTGGGGTTTATGTCATAATGGTAGTAGCAGATGGTGTCTTCTTCACAGTCATCGCAATCACAATCATCCTTGGCGCACTCATCACAAATGCTGTCTTCTGGTTTACTTTCCCGGGCCTTTTCGATACTAAGCCCCACAATGGCCTGATCTGTTTCATCAATCGTCCAGCCCAATTTTCTCCACAAACGGATAAAGCGATGAAACCTGTCATATTCCTCAACGGTCAAAGGTGTGCCGTCTAAATGCTGGAGCAGTGCGGTATCAAGATCGCAACTGTCTTTTTGCTCTAAAATAATCAGGTAAACAACATTATTAATGACGAGGAAAATACCTTTTTCGCCCTTATCGTCTGTAAATAGTGATCTTTCCAAAACACCCGGAGTCGGTGTATAATCTCTAATTAGGAGGGTAATTTTTCCGGTTTTTTTGTCAATACTTCCTACTTCATTTCCATATCTGTCCAGGATAGTACAATCTTTGACAGTTGCGACAACCGTATTGTCGGATTTGATTTCCCCATTCACACAACCTCTTCCGCTCTCAATCACAATCATCTTGCCCACTTTTTCAAAGTGGCATTTTATCCAGCGAATGATGTCATTGTCGGTGACTTCTGAATGTTCCCGGCTTGGTTTAGGACAACTCAATGCCTTTTTGCCGGTTAATGATTCTAATGCCTCTTTAAGCAATGGCAACAGGTCGGCTAGTTTTTCCCACTTTATTAACTCTTCAGCCATTTTATCAAGGCCATGTACTTTGGCATAGTTCTGCAAAAACCGATAGCTGAACCTCAAGCTTTCCATAATGGTCTTTGATTTGCCTTTAGGCATACGGGGATTGATGTACCCGGTTTTCAGCAGATCGACCAGATTGAAGTAGTCAATACCCGTACGACACATAAGCTCCTTTTTAATAAGAGTAAGTCCTTCATCCCCCAACATGGCGCCATCATTATCGAAACCGTAGTATTCACAAACCGGCCTTACGCCAATCAATTGCTGATATTCGGCGTCGGTGTGTATTTTATTTTTAAGCTTATCCATCAGTGCCTTATTTTCAAAGCACTCTTTGGTCAGGATTACGTACTCTTCTTTGGTCAACCCTAAAAATTCGGCGTCAACGGCCCTGTCTAAGGCTTCGTCTTTAAGCGCGGTAAGTCCGGCATCATCACCTGAATTGTTTTTCCTAAAGGTATCAATCAGCTCATAGCGGCTGGTATCTAAATATTTTAAGTAGATTCTTGCCGCATCTATGGGTTGATGATAGGGCAAAGTGAATGGATAAACGGCATTTTTCAGAATGCAATATGCCTGGTACTCGGTATGCTGCGGTTCGGAAAGTAGTTCGCTGCTGGTTTCATCATCTACGTTAAAAGGTTTAATGCGCTTGAAGGCCACATAGTTTTCCATCACCTCATTTACCAAATCAATATAAGGTAAGATGGTATTTGCATTTTTGCAGGTAAGTTCAAGGCATCCAAGGTCAGGACGGCGATCAAAGAGTTTTTCGAGAGGGGTGCCGGAAATATTCCTGGGATTGTTTTTTTTGATGGCTATAGGGCCGGTTGCATCGGGATCGAGATTATTGTTGCGTAAATATTGCAGCAACTCCACATAATAGGCTGCCGGACTATACACGGAATTACACTCGCCGCATTCGCAAAAATCAGCATCGCCAAAAAGTAAATCCCAGGAAAGGTTGTGTTTTGTCAGTGTTTCTTGCAGGTCGTAAGCGGGCGCTCCGGTGTTGGTCTCAGCGTTGATCACGGCTTTTTCCTCGCCTCTGGCCTTGGCTTTAAAACTTTTTGTCTCAGCTTTTGCGGCAGCGGCCATGCCCATGCTTTTATCAATCATGGCCACACCTGTGCCTTTACCCGCTTCTCTTAACGCCACGATTGCCTGCTCGTTGCGTACGCGCGCCTGTTGGGCATTGCTATGAATCTGCATAAGGGTATTATCGTCCAAGCCTGAATAACCCAGCATGGCCTTGAATTGCGTAGCGGGCGTCTCGGAAATTTGCAATGCCGTATGCAACTTGGCGTTATAAAGTACCGGTACAGCATCGGGTTCCGGGTTGACTGCTGTGATCCGTTGCAAGGTTTTAAGCTGAGTTTTAACCGCTTCTTGATTTTCGAGAGGGACGTCTTTCAACGCTTCTTTATTATTGATGACCTCATAGATGGAAGTGGTTTTAATATTGAATTCGGGTTGTTTTTCTAAAACCGCCGCCACGTGGCCGCCAATGGCGTCATTCAACATCAGCACTTGCGGGTCTTTTATCATATTGACCAACATAGCGGTTGGCTCTCTGTGGAAAAGCTCTTGATACAGGTTGAGGGCATAGGCATTTTTCTCTTCCTCTGATTCTGACGGAGCAAAACCCTTCACTTTTTTGATGAAAGCTGCTTTATTAAATTTTGCAGCAATATCGCGCATCGAATTAATGTGCTTGTCTTTTTGGAAAACTGGAATCAGGTCTTTGTTGTCTTTGCTCCAGCCGGCCAGGTGATGGGTAAATTCCAGGTTGTTGATGACCGTAGGCGTAAAACCTTCTTCCTTAGCAAGTTCGGATTTGATTGCAGACCAAGTGCCGTTGTTTCTTTTGTAAATATCCTCAAAAACCATTTGTTGCTTATCAACTTTTAGGTCGAATTTGAAAAATTCGATTTTCAGATCAGCTAATATTTGGTTTTCTGTTTGGCTAGCCATGACAGTCCTCCTCCTTTAAATTAAAACAGGGTCATATATGTTACGTTTACCTCTATCGCCGTATAGAACAAATAATGGTGGGTGATGTCCACCCTACCCAACATCCATGTAATATTTTTGTAGGGCAGGCATTGCCTGCCAAATCAAATCCGTTAACAATTTTGTAGGGCGGACGTTGCCCGCCGGAATCAAACACATCCATATCAATCATTGCCACCATTACAACGATTCGTTCATTGTTTAAATCGTTCCATTACATTTCACCAATTTACATTCATACAAATTACACAGAATAAATGGTAGGCGATGCCTATCCTACCCGGCTACCTGGCTCCAGGTGGAATGACTTCCACGGTTATCCCCAGTTTTGTTAACTTTTTCACTAAATCCTTTTTATCACCTCCCGAAGGAGCTTCAGTAGGCCCTAATAGTTTACTTGAATCGCTACTTTTTAATGTTGCAGTTGTTGGATCAAACGCAGTTGCACCACTATCCTTAAATTGATATGGATTATTATCCTTAGTATAAATCCTTAAAATTGGTGTTCCTATTTTTACACCTTGCGCAATATCGGTAATGCTTGAATTAGATGTTCTTACACAACCATGAGAACCTTGTCCAAAACCTGTCCAAACCGAAAGAGTTCCTAATGCAGTTGTTCCATGCATCCATTGACCATCTGCATCAGGTCCCATTTTCAACGTATAAGCGCCAAAAGCCGACCCAAAAATTGTATCATTATTCTTAACTGGGTATTTTTTTGTCGTATAATCCTTATGAATTTCTGTAACTTTAAATAATCCGATTTTAGTTTTAGCATAACCCTCTTCTGGCTTTCCACTAGTGTCTCCAGATTTAACTGATATTGTATTTTCCAAAATTAATTTACCATCTTTTTTAGAATATAAATACGCCTTATCTTTAGCAATATCCACCACCATCAATGAATATTTTGGATTTTTTTGCTTTTCTAATGCAGGTACCCTGTCACGTCCATTTTTATCTAAAAAATACATTGGATTACCTCTCACATACCCATAAACATTCACCCCTGCCACAATCCCAATCGGATCTGCACTCATCCACCTCCCCAACCACGGCAAATAATACCTCGCACTATGATATTCCATCCCGCTCTCCTCATCCCTCTCCATCCCCGTATATCTGTAACGCTTGGCAGTGGCTTTGATGGCTGAGTTTTTGGCCTGGTAGGCAGTGGTGCCGTAAGGGTGATATTCTTCATAAGAAATCACTTTTGCATCGCTTGTTCCGTCTAATTCAAAACTGGCTGAGCCGAGATGATTGTGGAGCTGATAGCGCACCGTTTGTTCAGGGTTGGTGCGTCCCCATAACAGCCCGGGTTTGGTTTCCGTATCTATCATCACAAAGCGGTGCTGCTTGTCCATCAGGCTCAGGCTGGTGCGCTCCAGTCCGGCATTTGCACCGCTGTGCTGTTTGTAAAGCTCATATCCGGCGATATATATCCGCTCGTCTTTTTTGCCGGGAATATTTCCGGCATCGGCCTGGTTTTCGGTTATTTTCCTTATCCGTTGCCCTTCCCCATCGTATTGATAGTAAGTAGTTTCAGGTGTGCCGCCGTCGTTGCGTTTCTGGCGTATGGTTCTTATGATTTCTTCTTTGAAATTCCAGCCCACCTCCTCCAGGTGTGGCATAGCGGTCATATAGCCATGGTGCGCATGGTGCGGGTAGTTGTAAGTGTTTGAGCCTACCTGGGTGCTGATGAGGCGGTTGTTTGCTGCCTGATATGTGTAACCTCTTGCCCAGACGTTCGGGGTGTTGCCGGTTGCCTCGTGCCGCATTTGCAGGATGTTGCCTACGGAGTCATATTGGAAGTATTGCGTGTAATTGCGCATTGCCATCGGATCGCCGGGGTTCAACTGCTTCATGAATGCGGAGTCATTCCAATTGTCTTTGCCGTCAAATGCAAGCAAGGCGTCATTTTCCCTGCCGGTGGCTTCCGTCAGACGATAGAGGGCGTCGTAGGTATAGGTGGAAAGACCGGTGATTTTCTGGTTGTTGAAAAATACAGCCGGGATGTTTTTGTCTTCTATGTGGGTGATGTTTCCGACGGGATCGAAGGTATAATGCCAATCCTGCAGCGGGTCGTTGTTCTGCCGTTTTGTTTCCAGGCGTTTGAGGCGGAAGGTCTCTTTGTCATAGGAAAAGGTGGTGATGACATTATTGCCGTAGATAATTTTGTTGCGCTGGCCTTTTTCGTTATAGTCTATGTCTTTGATATAAACTTTGGTGGCAGCAGGGTTGGCATGGGTAACGCTTTCGCTGTTGAGCAGTCCTGCCTCGTTATAAGATGGCGTGATGATATCGCCATCGGGTGTGGTTTGGCTGGTAATTCTGCCGAGGGCGTCTGTTTCGGTACTAAACGTAAAGCTGTCTTCAGTTTCTAAATCATTCTTTAAATTGTCGTCTGTCCAGTTAACGACGTCTTTATAATTTTTGAACAGCTTACGTGTGGTTGATATCGGCTGTCCTTTAAAGTCATATTCAGGCGTTTCTACGACTCCGCCGGTATCGTAATGTTTTACAACCTGCCTTCTGACGTTTTTCATCTCGGGTTCGGCTTCTGTTTCGCCATAGAAAATCCGGTCAAAAATATGGTTAAGCGGGGCGCTGCCATCACCGCCTATAACTTTGCTCTGCGTCGGCCTGTGCAGGATATCGTAAAAATACTGAAACTCGTGGCTGCGTTCGTCCCACGTGCGCAACGGATTGCCCATGATATTGATCAGCAGCCACCGCTGTCCGGCGTCCATGCTGCGCTGATATATCTTGTTGCCCAGCATGTCGTATTTGTATTGCATCACCACGTTGCCGCGGGCATCGGTAACTTTGCGGAGATTGCCTTCGATATCGAGGGTAACTTTGGTCTGGTAAAATTGGTCCTCGCCGGCGGTTACATGCTTATTATGGTCAACCGACAATACATGCCTGCCCAAGACGTCAAAGTGCTGGACATTGGGTGTGTTGGCGTGTTTGGCGGCTTTATCGGCAGCCGATTTTTCCCTCTCCGGGTCTTTGCCTTCGGCAATGAGTTCGGCGTCTATCAGGCGGTTGGTGCGGTTGTTATACCAGGAAGAGTCCAGCACCGTGTCATTTTGGTCGTAGACGCTCTGCTTCCATGAATCAAATTCGGTTTTGCTGAAAGTGCCGTCGGGCAATTCGGTTTTGATGAGCCGCCCCGGGGCATCGTAATACAGAATTGGTGTAACACCGGATTCAACCAATTCTTTCAGGTCCTCGTACTGAGGGGTAACAGAAAAATATGGTTCGTATTGTTTTACGGCATTGCCTTTGTTATTCAGCGCCGTCCTGCCGCTACCAATCCAGCGCAGTTGTTTTGGGATAAGCGTGGCGGTATCAATGTTGGCGACGGTGTAAAAACCATCAGGATTAACGGTCGCCTGCTTTGCCTCCCCTGGTTCAGCCTGCGCCTTTTTCATCACCACGTGCCCGAGTCCGTTAGAATATTCAAAACTAATTTGCACAGGTGAATTGTTGTTCTTTTGGAAATGCTCTTCCCTGACAATGGAGGCCACTACTGCCGGTTTGCCGGTATTTCGATACACGTCAAAGTCATAGACAAATCGGGCTGTGGCATGTTTCAGTAGATTTTGAGCATCCGCATCTACAGGTGTATAAATAAACTTTTTATCTTTATCAAAAAAGGCGGCAATAGTATTGTCATCTGCCGCTGTTTTATGTTCCGCTAATCCGGTTAAATCATCCGCCTCTTCTCCGATGCCATCATTGTTATTGTCTTTGCCCATTATGGCCATTGCCTTCACCATGCCAAGTTCATCGGTAATGGCTTCGGAGATATTGTTATTCGGGTCTTTCATCCGCTGCGGTGACAGGGTGCGGAAATTAAATAAATCAACCTTTGCCTTATTACCCAGAGCATCCTCGGTTTCTTCAATGAACAGAAAGTAATTGGGGTAATACTTTACCTTCGATTGAGCGCCGTAAGGATCGGTATAGGAAATGGGGAGATAGAACCGGTTTTGGGCGTTGGCTATAGCTTCCGCGACATCGACAAATTGGGTGGTTCCTGAGCGTATCCACCAGTTGGTATCCCCCACGCCGTGGGTGAATTTGCCTTCCAGCATCAGGTCTTCACTAACCTTTACGCCAAAAACATTATCGACAAGGGTTGGCGTATAAGCTAATTGGTAGCTTTCAAAAGGCAGCGCTAGTGACGCCAATTGATGTAACGGCAAGGCGTCTTTCAGATTGTTGTTGCGATAGAGGGTGCGTATGTGTTCGATTAATCTTTTCTGTGAGGTTCCGGGCGCGGGATTGGCGTCAATTTGATGATAATCCACCTCAACGGCAGACGTAAGGATATTGTCAAAATCACTCACTGAGTATAGCGGGTTGGCTTTAGCAACATTCTTTAGCTCGTAAGTTTTTGCCTCTGATGGAAGTCTTAGCCGGTATGAAGCGGCAGTATCAACATCATTGGTAAAGCTGTTTTGCGTATAGGTAATCAGTGTTTTGTTCTGGGCTTGCTGTGTTTCTAAGGGCAGGGAAAGGTCTGCTCGCATTCTCGGATAAACCACCGAGGCCGATTCCAATACATTTCCATATTCGTCTAATTTGATGTTCAGGGTATGGGCAATGCGCGGGTCTTCCGTGTTCCGCTCATAGCTGTAGGTGATGGCCTCGCTTTCTTTAACAACAAATATAGCGTGCTTATTTTGCCCTTTTGGCTGTAACAGTTCGATAACGCAATTATGCGTAGCAACAGAATAGGGCGTGAGTTGTTTTTTGATTTGGCCGGGCGTCGCGCCTGATGACGGGGCGTCGTGAGCAAACACCTCCGAGCGCAGCCCCAAGCCTTTGCATGCGCGTAAGGCTTCCCGCCATTCCTGGAAGCTGAGATGATCCATGGTGGACGGCTCTAATCCCGGCGCGGGAATGACCCGTGCATCAGGCAAAGGCGTTTCGTGATGCGATACGACAAAGCCCTCTCTTGCCATTTCTTCATACCAGTATTCATGGGCAAATTGAGTGAGTATTTTTTCCTTGCTCAAAAAAGCCCCGGTATGGAACCAGGATTTGGTAATGACAGGCTCTTGATGCAAGGGCTTTTCTACAATATTACTGGCATTGCCCTTTACCCAGTGGTCAAAATCCTCCGCATCCTTTTGTTCCACCATGCCAAAGCCCCTGAATTCTCTTTCAGCATGGTCGTAATAGCCGTGGTGGTATTTGTAGGAACTAACAAAGCGATAGCCCGAAATCTTGTCCCTTGTCTCAATCTTCGATATGCAATGCACAGGGAAATGGAGTTTGGTTATCCACGGTTTCCCCTCATTCTTATCTTCAAGATAAAAGTGGGTTGATGGAGTGTATTCAAGATATACTTCTTTTCCCAAGTTGTTTTTGTAAGAAACCATGATGTGCGGTTTTTTGCTGTTCATCAAGTCTATATATTTGAGGGGAACATTGGCATCTTTTGAAAGCGGACTTGACCAGACGATACAGGAGGCACCATTACCCAGAAGATCTGTAACAGTGATTTTTGCCTGATTATGAATTTCAGGGAAAGAATCTATTTCAAAAGCTGTGGAGCTAAAACGATTGCCGCTTACATTTTTCCAGCAACTGAATTTGTTTTTGCCCAGATAAATAATATCTGTGGCGCCTGAGCCGTCAATGTCGGCCAGCCTCAGATAGGCAGGATTGAAGGCGTCTGGATGGTCAAAAATGGGCGCATGGTCCATACCGACTTTAGCGCCGAACTTCCCATAGCCTAAGTTGGGCCAGTAACACACTTCGCCATTGCGAATGCGGACAATATCCGTCATACCGTCACCCGACATATCCGCCAGATAGATAGTTTGTTTTGGGTCGGCAAATACAACATGGGGGCCTTTTTCTTCGTCGAATGGTTTAGGCGTCTTACAAGCCTGAGCAAAACCTTTTCTGCCGGCAGATTCATACCAGGTAAAGACATTATCTTCGGTTATTAAAACTTCAGGCATGCCGTCGCCATTCAGGTCAAGCATACGGGTATTGGCGTCACCCAAATCAATATTGGGAAGGCTTTCAAAAGTACGGAATGGCTGCCATTCGTTCTCGTCGCTGAGTTCAAAATATCCTTTGGGCTGGGCGCCATAGCACACCAGTTGTTTCCCTCCATCAGCATCCAAATCAACCAATTGCAACCGTCCGCCCAAACCGAAAAAAGAGGGCTTGGGGGTTACCAGCTTTGCCCGTTCAAATTGTCCGTCACCCAAATTGTGCTTGTAATACCAGCCGTCGGCTTGTTCGGTAAGTATTCCTGAGAGTCCTTCGTTGAATAAATCCGTGAATTGATATTGCGGTTCATCCAATCCGGCAGGCGCATGAATTAAGGAGTCCGATGGAATGGACTTAACCTCTTTGTTCCAATCGTGTTTTTGGTATTCAAACTCCATCGGCGGGAGGCTTTTATGGGTGTAGACGCCGTCAGGTTTTTTAATGTATCCATAAGTGGTAATGGATTTCAGGAAGGTGAAGTCTTCCGCCCCCGAAGTGTCGTAATCGAAGTTGAGGGATTTAACCAAAGCCGAACCGCCGGGAAATTCCGTAAAATAGTGAAACAGCAAAACCCTTTTGCAAAGTCTAGTGGTTCTTATCTCAAAACCCGACTTGTATTCTGAAAATGCATCCTTGCGAAAATTCCAGTTGTTGTTATCAACTACAGAAGGGTCGGGAACCTCTGCTCCGTAATCAAAAACCGTTTGAAACATGAAATCGGAATTGTCGGGATAAACATCGCCAAATTTTTTGTAAGGCGTTTTGTTGCCGTATAATACCTTCTCTAAGTAAAGGTTGGTGTAAGTAATAGCGCCACTTTCAGCGCGGTTTCTATTATGCAGGAGAGAGGGGTTAAATCCTTTGCCGTCTTCTTTCTTATGGAGGTAATGAGTGCAATTGCCTTTGTCGTCGAAGGTAAATTCAGGAAGCCATTCAAAGATTTTATTGCTATCTCCGGGATCAGAAATCCTTGAATCGGCTGACCAACCAAAAAGCGTTGTTACGTTTTCTTTCGTAATAATTCGCCATGTAATTTCACCCGTGGTTTTATGTAACCATCTTTCTATACGAGCAAACAGACCTTCAATACGAGGGAGGTAAAATCTGATCGTGAATAAACCGTCCGGTGAATCTGTCTCTTTAATTATGTAGTTTCCAGCCGCATCTATACTAAAACGGCCATCCAACTCTTTTCTGAATTCCGGCACAAGGTCTTCGGCATCAGAAAAAAGGAAGGTATCCGAATCCACGTTATCCTGATATTGAGGGAGTTTCTTGTCGGTTTTGCGTTTTATAGTTGGCAGGCTCAGCGACCATCCTAATCCAAAGGCGCCATTTCCGGCGCCGGAATTGTAACTTAAATTCAATGCGGGCGATGTGCCCCTGGCGGGCGAAAAAGGAAGAGGCAAAGAAAAAGAAGCCGTGCCGTTTACCGCGTTCACGGAGAACTTCTCATCAATGCCTTTGATCGCGCCACCGCCCTTTGGTAAAGAAATGGAGGGCATCTCAATCGCATTGGATTTCGTTTTTCCTCCATCTGTTTTAAGGAATTGAGGAGAAGATTTTGGGCTTTCTTTTTCCTTGTTCATTTTGTGCCTTTTTATTCCGGCTGTCTGAGTAATGATGACAGTGTCTACTTAGTATGACACACTTTTAAATGCGACAATGCATTTCATCTACTATGAGCGGTGTATTAAAAGCATTTTACTACTTGGAACATTGTTGAACTTTGCCGCAATAGGGCTAATATTTGTCAAAATCATGCCTCCCTGCCACGGCGAAGAGGACGATCTTTCTGGTGCGAAAATACCATAAACTGATAAAAATTTGCACATTATCGGGGAAAGGATTTACATTGTTATTTAAGGGTGTTTAATATATAATCTTACGATTATAGCATAACGAAATTATATTAGGCAACAAAATAATAAAGCTGTCTTTTAGGAGGCATTCATAATGCTCTATTTTAAAACGGCGGGAGAATCGCACGGTAGGTGTCTGATTGCGCTGGTTGAGGGATTCCCGGCGGGTGTGGTTATTGACGAGGCAGTTATTAACAATGACCTGAAGCGGCGGCAAGGCGGAATAGGCAGGGGTGGGCGGATGCAGATTGAGGAAGACCGGGTGGAGATACTTTCCGGGGTGAGAAGGAAGGAGACGCTGGGCGGTCCAATCTGTTTGATGGTGAAAAACAGCGATTACAAGATCAATG
The DNA here is from genome assembly GCA_015661205.1 of Candidatus Brocadiaceae bacterium. Lineage (GTDB taxonomy): Bacteria > Planctomycetota > Brocadiia > Brocadiales > Brocadiaceae > JACVXV01. The sequence goes on along the minus strand of JACVXV010000100.1, from coordinate 148 downwards.
AACTGCCCCCCGTCACCAAACCCCGTCCCGGCCATGCAGACCTTGCGGGCGCAACCAAGTACCATCAGGAGGATGCGCGCACCATATTGGAGCGCGCCATGAACTGTCCGCAGTGGGGCCTGGACAACTGGATTTATTGCGGCGCGGG
>JACVXV010000099.1 GCA_015661205.1 Candidatus Brocadiaceae bacterium | reverse complement strand
CTTGTTTTGCTCATAATGCTAAACCCAGGGCGTTGCCCTGGGCTATCTTATTGCGCCCCTTTGGGGCTATTATTGCAAATACGATCAGACCGATTTTATTTGTTTTTTCGTTTCTTAACTTAACACGTATACCCTTTAGGGTTGCTTCCCCCCTGGTACGTATTCTGGGAGTTGCAAGGCTAAAGCCTTGCCCTACGTATACGTTTAGGCGCTAAGCGCCTAAACCTTCAGCACAATCTTCCCAAAATTCTCCCTATTAAGCATCCTCTGCTGGGCTGCCGCTGCATCCTTTAGCGGGAATATGGAGTCAATAACGGGTTTCAGCCTACCCATTTCCACCAGGTTCAGCACGTCAAGCAGCTCCTTTTTGCTGCCCATATAACAACCGATAATCGAATAGTGCCTCATGAACAAAAGACGGATTTCCATCGTAATCTTAGGGCCGCTCGTAGCGCCGCAAACCACCATCCGTCCACCCTTCGCAAGGCATTGAAGGTTCTTTTCCCAGGTATCGGGTCCGATGTGTTCGAAGATAACGTCCACCCCTTTGCCGTTTGTCAGTAGCTTTACCTTTTCGACGTAATTTTCCTGTGAGTAGTCGATTACCTCATCCGCGCCTAACCGTTTAGCCTTTTCAATCTTTTCGCTTCCCCGTGCTGTGGCAATTACACGGGTTCCCGCCAGACGGGCAATCTGTACTGCCGCGCTGCCAATACCGCTGCCGGCGGCATGGATCAATACATTCTCCCCTGGTTTAATCTGCCCCTGGGTAATCAACATGTGCCAGGCGGTTACAAACACCAGAGGGATGGCCGCCCACTCTTCAAAGGAGTATTTTTGTGAAATAGGTATGATATTATCCACGTGCGCCCTGGCATATTCGGCATAACCACCCTGAACCTGAAAACCCATGATCTTGAAGCTGTCGCACATACTGTCCCTGTTGGTAGTGCAATACACACACTTCCTGCAGCGAACGCCGGGCGCGATAAGCACCTTGTCGCCCACCTTGAATTTCTTTACCTCCATCCCCACCTCTGCCACCTCGCCAGCCACGTCGCTTCCGGAAATATGCGGCATGGGTATTTCAGCGCCGGGCAATCCCTGTCTGACCCATATATCCAGGTGATTCAGCGCGCTTGCGTGTACCTTAACAAGCACCTCGTAGGGAGAAATAGTTGGTTTCTCCATATCAGTGTATATTAACTTGTCTACTCCACCATTTTCACGAAAAACAACTGCTTTCATTGTTGTATCTCCCCAAGAAATTGAACGCGGATTCTGCTTCGTCTACTAATTCCTTGATTAAATCTTTTACCGGGACTATTTTATCTACCCTATACACGTTTGAGCCTGCAAATACAAAACCTTCCTCTAAATTACCTTGCGCGGCATTGGTAAGGGCGTTTGCTATGCAGTAGGGAGAGGTTTTGGGGTTGCAGGTTTTAAGACATAAAAAAGAACAGTTGAATTTTATTTCGCCTTTTTTAGCCTTTTCGAGAAACTCATTTCTTAAGGCGCGTCCCGGCATCCCGACGGGGCTGTTGATTATTATTATGTCTTCTTTTTTTGCTTTCACATACGCCTGTTTAAAGGCGTCCGCCGCGTCGCATTCGTCGGTACAGACGAACCTGGTTCCCATCTGTACTCCGGAAGCGCCCAGTTTTATTATTTTTGCTATGTCTGTGCCGGTGTAAATACCACCGCCCGCTATGACCGGGATTGTTTTATTGTATTCTTTGCTGTACTTCCTTGTAACTTCAAGAACATCGGCAAGCAGGTTCTCCAGTTTCGGCATTGAGGCCTCGTCTTTTAATTCATCTAAGCTGTAGCCGAGATGACCGCCTGCCATAGGTCCCTCAAGAACTACTGCGTCCGGCACACGGTTATACTTACGCGTCCATGTCTTGCAAATGAGTTCGGCAACCCTGCCGGAAGAGACAATAGGGGCAATTTTCACGCTAGAACCTTCGACAAGCATGGGCAGGTTTAAAGGAAGGCCGGCGCCTGAGAATATTATATCGACATTTTCTCTGACGGCAGCTTCTACAAGCTGCTGGTAAGAAGTGAGCGCGGTCATGATATTTACCGCTATTACGCCTGTGGTCAGCCTTTTTGCTTCCCTGATAAAGCCGACAAATTCGCTCACATCTCCCTCTGCGCCGGAAGCTATGTTTTTACGGTCCTTTACGTGGTCGCTTTTTATAGCTGCGGATATGGTTCCCACGGCGCCGCAGTTTGCGACAGACGAGGACAGTTTGGCGAGGGAAATCTTTATGCCCATTCCACCTTGAACTATTGGGATAGGTATATCCAAATTTCCAATTATTAAGTGGGGTAATTTCATTTTTGTCAGTTGCCTGCCTTTCTTAAAATATTTATAATTATCGCAAATTTGCAGCAAATAGGAAAGGGTTATTTCAGGCAAGACGGAACATCGCTCTATGGCGGCATAAATAATATACCATGAAAAATCTTTATCCGTTATATCTGTGGTTCCAAACGTTTTTCCCTGGTTTGAGGCACTGCCTCGCTAACATTCATTAATATACGGATTTTCATGTGACTTTGTAATAAATGCAGTTTTTACGTCAAACGGTAAGATTTTTTTTGCACCTGTCGTATATTTCCGGTAAACTATTACCTAATGGTACGGGGCGTGGCTCAGCTTGGCTAGAGCGCGACGTTCGGGACGTCGAGGTCGCTGGTTCAAATCCAGTCGCCCCGACCACTTTCAGTATGACTTGGAGTCGTCTTTGTTATTTTCAAAACTTGGTTTCTGGCATTACCTGCTTTTCCTGATACCAATCACCGCCATTTCCCAGCACTTCCACCTTCCATCGGTCATAATCTTTCTTTTTGCCTCGGTTTCGCTGGTACCCCTTGCCCATTTTTTGGGTGAGGCCACCGAAGTAATCTCCGAAAAAGTGGGATCCCACTTTTCCGGCATCATCAATGCCACCTTTGGCAATGCCGCAGAATTGGTTATTGCTATCATAGCCATCAGGAATGGGCTGGTGGAAATCGTGAAATATTCATTAATCGGCTCGATCATCGGTAATATCCTGCTCATCCTGGGATTGAGCTTGTTTACCGGCGGCGTTAAATATGGCGAGTTAAAACTCAGCCCCAACATCACCGGTCCCACGATCATCCATCTCTCCATGGCAGCCATGTGCTTCGGAGTACCCTCAATCTTTGTGAATGAGGGTAACCTGTCGGCGCTTAACCAGTACAGTATCAGCATCGCCATAGTCCTGCTCATAGTCTATTTTGTAGGGCTGTTTTATACGATGACGACGAGTAAAAACACGGAGGTGTCACAGATCATTAACGAAGCCATTGAGGCCACGGCCCCAAAATGGAACATCGCAAAGAGTTTTTTCATTCTGATTTTGGCAACGGGTGGGCTGATCTACATTTCTGAAATTTTAGTGCATCAGATCGAACCGCTTATCGCTTCTACCCACATACCGGCAACCTTCGTCGGCTTAATCATCTTACCCCTCGTTGGTAACGTACCGGAACACTCGATTGCCATCAGGGGCGCACTCAAGAACAAAATCAATCTAAGCCTGGCCATTGCCGGCGAAAGCAGCACGCAAATTGCGCTCTTTGTATCGCCGGTATGCGTGCTGATAGCAGGCCTTTTTGGGCAAAATTTCAACCTCATCTTTAACAAAATCGAATTAATCACCCTGGCCATGTCCATCAGTGGCGCCTGGCTGGTTATCCATGATAACAAGAGCAATTGGTGGGAAGGGTTTTTGCTGCTGTCGTTCTATTTTATCATATCCATTGCGGCTTATTTTTTGTAAACCTATGTATACCTATACCAAAGACGTCTTATCAAATAAACTACGGGTAATCTACCTGGAAATGCCTCATATCCACTCGGTAGCCCTGTCCGCTTACGTGGGGGTTGGCTCCCGATATGAAGAGGAAAAAAAGCTCGGCATTTCACACCTCCTGGAACACATGCTTTTCCGGGGGACGAAACGCTTTAAAAACTCCTTTGAATTACTCCAGTCCATTGACAACATCGGCGGCGAAAGCGATGCGTACACCTCGCCGGAATATTCCGCCGTAACCATTCAGGTGCATAATAAGTACATCGAAAGAGGCTTGATCCTTTTAGGTGACATCGTCCTCGGCGGGAATTTCAGACCGGACGACATTGCCATGGAGAAGCGCATCATTCAGGAAGAGATGAAGCAATTCGTTGACGTAAAGGGCGATTACGTGTGCATTGACGACATGTCCTTTTGCCTGATGTGGAAAGAGGGCAAGGCGGCAACCCCCTTATTTGGCGATGAAAAGACCATTGAAGCATTAACGGCTGGTGACCTCCGCGCGCACTACAAAAAATTCTTCGTCCCTGAAAACATCGTCCTCTGTATCAGTGGAAACTTTAAGAAAAAAGAGGTTGTTCACTACATAGAAGACATTTTCGGAGACGTAAAAGGGAAGTTTTCCGCACAAAAACCGCCGCTTAAGGTGGTGCAAACAGAACCGAAACATCTGTTCAAAAAGTCTCCTTCCCAAACCACCAGCTTCAAACTCTGCCATAAGGCATATCCCTACAAGCACAAAAACGTCCTCAGTATGCTGGTGATAGCAGATGCGCTGGGCGGGGGGATTGGTTCCAGACTCTTATTAAACCTGCGTGAAAAATTAGGGCTTGTTTATGAAATCGCCTGTTATCCAACGATGTTTTCTGACGTCGGTTCCATCGACATTTACACGTCAACAAAAAAAGAAAACTTTGAAAAAACCGTCCACGCCGTCATGGAAGAGATACAACACCTCTACCGGAACGGCATAAGCAGCCAGGAACTCAAGAGGACGGAGGAACGGGTATTCAGCCAGACACAACTCATTATGGACAGCCCCACCGCCATGGCCCATTGGTTTGGCGTAGAAGAACTGCTCATCACCCCACAGACCCCTGACACGCCGGAAAAACAGGCCCAAAAAATCCACAACATCAAGCCGGAAGACGTGCGCCACGCCATCTCAGAGATATTCATCCCCGAAAAACGCAACCTGATTGTCGTGGGCCCGTACAACATGCAGAATAAGAAACGCGCCGTTGCGCTGCTCAAGTAAGCAATCATTGCGTAGCCAGGCAAACCAGGTTTTTGAAGCATAAACGGGGGCAAGACCGCACAGACGCATTCCCAAGCTACAGCTTGGGAATGCGTCTGCACCAGAAGCGCCTGCTTCTTTCTTCCCGGCAAAAACTATTTGTGTATTTTTATATGATGTGTTATGATTTTGAGCATTATTGCTATTCTGATGGGCGTCGCCGTAGGCCAATTGCGCTCGTCCATATTGGATTTTTTGATATTATATTTCGAGGAATAAGATATGGCTAAAAAAGCCACCGGGGGAAAAAAGTCATGCTCCTTTTGTGGGAGAGGTCCTGACGTTGTAGGGCGTTTGATACAGGGCAGCGAGGATGTTTTCATCTGCAACGAATGCGTTGATGCATGCAATACCCTTTTGAAAAAAGAGCTAAAGACAGTGCCGGTGAAACCTTTAGAGAACACGCCCACGCCAGCCCAGATTAAAGAACGGTTGGACGAATATATCATTGGGCAAGATAAGGCAAAAAAGACCCTTGCCGTTGCCGTCTATAACCACTATAAACGCCTTATTACGGCCGCCGACAAAGATAGCGTAGAACTGGAAAAGAGCAACATCCTGCTCATAGGGCCTACCGGCTCAGGAAAGACGCTCCTTGCCCGCACCCTTGCCAGGATTATCGACGTCCCTTTTGCAATCGCCGACGCAACAACGCTTACGGAGGCGGGCTACGTAGGAGAAGACGTGGAAAACGTGTTGCTGGCACTGCTGAGAAACGCTGATTTTAACCTTCCGCGGGCGCAGCAGGGCATTATTTACATTGATGAAATAGATAAGATCGCCAGGAAAAACGCCAATTCTTCCATCACCAGAGACGTATCCGGCGAAGGTGTTCAGCAGGCATTGTTGAAGATGCTGGAAGGCACCATTTCCAATATACCGCCACAGGGTGGAAGAAAACACCCCGAACAACAATACATTCAGATGGACACGAAAAACATCCTCTTTATCTGCGGCGGCACCTTTTCCGGAATAGAGGAAATCACCCGGAGGAGGATCGGCAAGACCACCATCGGCTTCGACTCGGTAAGGTTTGATAAGGGCGAAGAATCCCTGGCCGACGTGCTGTGCAAGGTGGAGGTGGAGGACATTATTGATTACGGTATGATTGTAGAGTTCGTCGGACGGCTGCCCATTATTGCGCCCTTGATGCCGCTTACCGAGGAAGACCTGGTCAAGGTGATGACGGAGCCGAAGAACGCGATCGTCAAGCAATATCAAAAATTCTTTTCGATGGAAGACGCACAGTTGGAGTTTACCAAAGAATCGCTCATAGAAATCAGCAAAAAGTCGATGGAAAAGAAGACCGGTGCAAGGGCGTTACGGTCTATTTTCGAAAGATTTATGTTAGACGCCATGTACCACTTGCCGTCCAATAAAGAAACGGCCACCTTCCTCGTCACGCCTGAGGTTGTCAAGGGTGAAACCCCGCTTATTGCCCAGAAATATCGAAAGACCGCGTAGCACGTTTCTATACACCCCAAAGATAACTTGTAGTGGCAAGGCGCGCCTTGCCACTACGCTGTTAAATGTTGCCGAATACCTAATTTAACACGTATAGAAATGCACCCGAGGCAAGGCTGAAGCCTTGCCCTACTTTGCCAGTAGCACGAGCCTCTGTAGCTCCACCGCGGCATCCTCTTTTTTACCCAACTTACCGTATAATGTCGCCAGGTTTTTGTGAATGATGGGGTTGAAGGGATTAAGGTGGTTTGCCTGCTGCAGGATTTCAACGGCGGCGGTGTATTCACCCTTGCGCTGGTAGAGTTCACCCAGCGAAATGTACGTTGGGGAGTATTCGGGGTAGTAGGTAAGGGCTGTTTTTAGCACCTCGCCGGCCTTGTCATACTGGTTGTTCATGAGGTAGGCCGTCGCCAATTTGTTCTGTATTTGCGGAGAGATGACGCCCGCCTTGTTGAATGCCTTTTCATATTCCACGATAGCCGCGCCATGCAGCCCCTCCCTGCGCAAGAGGTCGCCGAGGATGGCGTGTTTTTTGGCGTCTTTTACCTCTATTTCGGCGACGCTCTCCACGTCGTCTACTACCGTTGACGTCTCTTTCAGCTTGGTCGGAAGCACCTGGATACCGCGAATCCGCCGGAATGGTTTTTGTTTCAAATCCAGCAGCCACCCCTTCTCGAATTCGGCAAACGAAACGCCCATAACGGCGGATACGGCGTCCTCGGTTGATTTGCCGCCCTTAATACTATCCAGGATGGAAACAAGCAGCGGATAGCCGCCGCGATGAAAGAGATAGTCTATTACGGTAAAGACCTCGGCAAAGGCAAGGGCTGTATCTTCCCTCTTTTTCAATTTTGCAAGCGATGGGTGCATCTGCCCGAAGGTAATGAAATAATCCTTCTCAATCGCCTCGGCCACCAAGCTCTCCAATGACACGGGAAGCACGGGGGTTGAGCCTGCAACCCAACGCCCTTCCTCGTACTTTGCAAGTCCTTCATGCAGCCAGATAGGCACACGATTGCGGGTCTTTTTCATGATTACGTAGTGTACCAGCTCATGGCTAAGGGTATCAAGCCATTGGTACCCCCTGGGCTGGAGGCGCGGGCTGGTGATGATTACCCGGTTAAACAGGCAGATAGCCACCGTGCCGGATGTTTCTATCTCTTCCTTGGTAAGCGTCGAGATCGTGCAAAAGCTTTCCGCGTCGGGAAACACCTCAACGAGAACGGGCGGCTTGGGGAAATACTGAAGGTCTTCCCCAATGGCGTGGTAAGCCTTTTCAAGGGCGTCCAGGGCGTAGTCGGCCAGGATGGCGTCCTTTTCTTCATTGTAGCGGAAGATGAAGTGTTCGGTCTTGACCTCTTTAAACTTGCCCGTCGTTTGGTAAATCTTGTTTACAAAATCATAAAATTCCTGTGCCTTTTGCGCAAGAAGCGGTTCCTTCGCGGCATCTTTCAATAAAGACAACGACTCCTGATAATTTCCTTCGTAAAAGCGCACCTCGCCCGCAAAAAAGCACACATACGGGCTTCCCGGCGCGTGCAGGAGGAGTTTACTGGCGACTGCGGACGCCTCTTCCATCTGCCAGGTCTGTAAGCACTCTTCCCCGTAAGTTACTTCATCGATAATAGCAAAGAACTTCTCATGCTGGGCAACCGCCGTAAATTCAAAAGAAACGAGGGCAATCAAGACGATTGCTAACGTCATTACTATTCTTTTCTTCAATCCCTATTCTCCCAAAACCGAAAAAACGACTTTATTATTCTCTTTCTTTATGCATTGCTTGTTGAGCTAACAACTTTGCCTCATCAATTATTTTGAGTACCGAAGGTCCCTCTATATCAACTATTTCATCTGGAAGGTGTTTGTGATGGGGAAAGTTATTAAGCGCAGGAAAATGCGGCGTATTATCGTATCGAAAAATAAGATTGTTTTGTTTATCCTGGAAATGATAGCGATATCCAAGACGCCTGATATACCCTGCTTCAACAACAATTGCTTCGTTCAACTCCAACAGGTACCCATTCAAAAAGCGAATTCTAATCCGCATATTTGCTCGGTTAGATACCAGAATCTCCTCTTCATAGCGTTCGATATAGCTATCTTTTAATCCCTGAATCGCAAACCCAACGTCTTCAAGATACCTATCCAGCACATCAGGAAACATGCTGCAACTGTCTTTCTATCTCAATCTTGATTGTAACATAATGTTGATAATCATTTGACCATTCGACAAAATCCACAGAATCTTCCATAAGTCCCTTGCAAAATTTATTAAAAAACTCCTCTGACGAAATCCGATAACGGTCTTCATAACCACTAAGGCGCTTTGTTATAGCTATAAGGGCATCTACAGGTGAATCGTATTCAGTTCTTTGTTTTCGCATATAACCCTCTTTTCTTAAAATATTTTTTCAAAATCTAGTCGATAACGCTTGTTTGTTATCTCATATTTAAAAGCAATAGCATCTTCATAATGAGTATCTTTTTTATTTTCTAAGGCAACCCAAGCGCTGGTATTAATAAAGACCTTCATTTCTTTATTCCGTACAAATAGAAGTCGTGCCTTTCAGAAGCGTCATTCCATTTACCTTCGGCAGCATCTTTACCAAATTCTTCCCACACGGACCATGCTTCATCACGGTCCTTTTCCATAATAATTTCCAGGGTCTCAAAGACTTTTTTAATATCTTTCTCTGGCATTGTGTCAATCATATCTTTAACAATCTTTCTTATCGTAATCATCTTTTCTTTCTCCTAAAAACTTTGCATGAATAACTCATACCTTCTTTAAACGCAGTAAATTCAATATTTTTCTCTTCAAATGAGGGTTTTGCACAATCACCTTCGTGACCCTGCCCTGAGCTACAAAATCCAAAGCCGATTTAACCAGATTTAACATGCCTCTGACAGGCCCATAAAGTCGAAAGAGCGCTACGGGCGATATCAAGTTCTTATAATTATAAATATAAAGCTGTAATCTGGCTAGCTCTTCTCGTGAATAACGCGCCGAGGGGAAATTCTCTTTACAATATAAAATGCGCCCTTGTTGTGCAACATCAAACCATATCTCGTCATTAATCTCACCGGTGTTTTTCAGTTGTGTATAAAGGGGCGTGCCGGGAAAGATGGTCATGATCGGTGCCTGAAAAACGTCAGGATATGCCATCAATTTCTTGCTCGCCTCAAAGTCGGCTGGGGTTTCATCCGGGAGCGAAAGGATGAAAGAGCCTACCAGCCACAGTCCCAACCGTTTGCATTCGGTCATGGTCTCAATGAGTTGCTTTGAAGTAATGCCCTTTGCAATCGTCTTCAACATACGGTCTGAGCCTGATTCAACGCCCAACCCCACGGCAACCAGCCCCACCTGGCACAATCTTTGGATTACCTCCGGCCTGGTATCGCCCCGAATAAGCACCCGGAATTTGACCTTCAGCGCCCTTTGTTCAAGGAGGTCACAAAACTCCATTACCCATTTTTTGTTCACCGTGAAAAGGTCGTCGTAAAACCGGAAATATTCAACGTTATATTTCTTCACGATGCGTTCTATATGGCCGACGAGCGTTGCCGGGCTCATGGGACGCCAGCTCCGCTCCCAGTGGTCATTGGCGCAATAAATACACTGAAATGGACACCCACGCGACGAAATAAAATACACCTGCCGAAGGTTACGGAGGCTTGCCGGCGCCTCGTTGTCGCCGCCGTAGTACGACATGTCAGGTAAGAGGTCGTAATCCACGTAAAGGGAGTCTATATCCGCTAATAATGGGCGTTTCTGGTTCTGGATAATGTTCCCATCCTTGCGCCAGGTAAGGCCGTGGATTGTCGCCGGGTCTGTACCCTGTGCCAGATCAAGCAACGATTGTTCGCCTTCCCCCCGGATAACCGCATCCACAAAGGGATAATGGTTCAATATCAGTTGGTCGAGTGAGAAGCAGTGCGGGCCGCCTACCACAAGGAATTTATCGGGATATAGCTCTTTTACCCTTTTCGCAAAGTTAAAACAATAGTGGCGGGTATCGGTGTAACAGGCAAGGCCGATAACGTCATAATCCGCGATTGTCTTTAAGACGTCCTCCACACTCATTCCCTGCGGAAATGGGTCGATTACCCGGCACGTTACGCCGCCATGATCACGCAGGTAGGTGGCAATAAAACCCAGATTTAAGGGCGGGCTGTGAACGGCGCCGCTCGTCTCCCAGTTAGACCCTTCGCCAAAGTAGGGGTTAATAAGCGCAACTTGCATAGTAAGCCATTCCCGGATGCATCACCACGGATTAACCCTGGCGAACGCCAACAACCATTTGAGGGGTTTTAGCGCCCCGCGCCTGGCAAGAAAATTCTTAAAATTGAATAAGGTATTGGAACGCAACATAACGTAATGTGCCATTGAGTAGACCAAGGTCATCAACGCCTTCCAACCGTTTCTTTTAAAACTATTGCCGAAAGACTTTACGTTGATAAGGTCATACGACATGGCGATTTTCCGCATCCCCTCGTTCATAGAAAACGCCGCGTGGGAAAAGGTTTCTTTGCAAAAATAGGTGTCTGACGGGATCGAACGGTCAAACCAGAAGGATTCCTGCATAACCCGTTCCGCAACGAATTCCCGATAGTACGAGGTTCCCGGATAAATCTTGAAGAATTGGATGTTCAGGACGTCGAAATATTTGAACAAGTCCATCGTCTGCCGCCGGTCATACTCGTCTTCATTGGGGAAAAAGTAAATAAAGAACCCGATAATCCAAAACCCCAAATCCTTGCAAACCTGAATCGTTTCAAGCACCTGACGTCTGGAAACCCCCTTGCCTGCAATTTTTAGCAGTTTATCGGAGCCGGTTTCCACCCCAAACCCTACCACGCCGCAGCCCGCTTTTTTGAGCAATTCGAGGGTATCCTTGCGCGTGCCAACCCGTATATCAACCCGAAAGTTTACCGATAATTTTCGTTCAATAATAAGGTTACACAGTTCCTGAATCTTCTTTTCGTTGGCAGTAAACAGGGGGTCGTAAAAACGGAAGTAGCCAATTCCGCGCTCCCTTACAAGCTTCTCCATGTGGTCCACCAAGGCTGAGGGTTCTGTTCCGCGCCACAAACCGCCGCCCAGTTCCGGTGCCGCGCAAAAGCGGCATTGAAAGGGGCATCCCATGGAGGCCATAATGGGCAGATGCCTTTTCCTGAGCAGCCGTCCCGGCACCTCAAAATCCTTCCAGTTGGCGATCACGTCTTCAATAAAGTCGTAATCGACGTCCAGGCAGTTGACCTTTTTGTCCCTTACGATGGGGTTTTCAATAATACGTCCGTCTGGCCCGCGATAGACAAGCCCCGGCAGGGACAAAAACTCACTTCCCCTGAGAATCCCCAGGAGCGCCTTTTCTCCGTCGGAGCGGATCATGAGATCGACAACAGGATACTCTTTTAAGAAGGAACCACCCAGGGACGTAACGTGGGGTCCGCCAAAGATAACCACCTTGTCGCGGCCAGTCCTTTTAATTGCCAGCGCAAGGTCAACAGAAGAAAAACGCGACTCGGTATAACAGGAGACGCCTATGTGTGTATAGTCCTTTGCAATATCCACCACCTGCTGGAAGGAATACCCTTGCAGCGACGGCTCTAATACCCGTACCGGTATACCCATTTCCCTGCGTACTGCGGTAGCAAGCACAAGGAGGCCAATGGACGGCGTGTAAACGCGGCCTTCGAAATAGGGGTTTATAAGTAGGAGATTCATTTATTGTCTATCATTTGCTTTCCAGAAAACTTTCAATCTTTGCAACAAATTCTGGCTCTTCAGGTAAGTGAGTGGGTAAAAACGCGCCATGAATTGACTATAACATAGCATAAAACAAGGGAAAAGAGAAGTTTTCTATGAGCAAAAAAACCTGTATGATACTTACATGAGAAAAAAGAGACGTCTGCTGGACGAATATCGGTTCCCCGGATTTAGTCCAAGAGCAGAAATTAAGGGGATATTTGGAGACCCTAAGGCACGGCTCGTTATCCTTAAGCGGGTACAAAAAAACAATCTGCGGGTGCTGTGGGAGAATTTATTGGAGCCATTACGATAAGAAGGCGCTTATGGCAATAATACCGCCTATCTGTTGAGGGAATCCTTTGGACAGTTATGGAGCTATAAGACAGAGGGATGGGCAAGGAAGTTTTTCGACAACTGGAAGGAATCGTTGCAGT
>JACVXV010000228.1 GCA_015661205.1 Candidatus Brocadiaceae bacterium | reverse complement strand
TCTCAATAAAAACATCTTACACATTTTTGGAAGGCAATGCTCCTTTTCTCTTCCTATGTCTTACTTATTACCCACAGATTCTGCGGACGAGCCAAAAATGCTAACCGTCATTACGGACAGAGAGAAATAGCTTCGGGACGTTACCCGGCCGTTGCCGGGGTATTTGCCCTTTTTAAGGCGTGTACAATACCTTGCCCTCCTTTTTTTCTCCTGTCGCAAAAGTGTGGTCTTTGGTACAGTTTAAACTAAATCCTGCAAACAAGGCAAAGCCTTGTTTGCAGGAATGGGCGAAAAAGGATAAAAGCTACAAGGGATTTGATACTTGATAACCAGATAAAGGAGATTCACTTTTTCGATGAAGAATATACCACAAAAAACTACAAGAAGACAACCGAAAATCAAGACGGAGATGAATGGGAAGGGGTTAACAGTATATGCAGGGTTGTTACCAGTAATAACCTTCATGGTGAAATTATTCTTCAGGAATCGCGTACAGGAAGCAGTAAGTCGCAAGCGTGGTGCAAACGCACAGTATCAGATAGTAGACATTGTTCAAATGGTAGTAATCGGGTTGATAGCAGGAGCAACCTCGTTGGTGCAGATAGTAAAGGTGTGGTCTGATGAAGTTCTGATGCAGATAGCGGGTCCCAGTAGATACAACGGCAGGACGTATTATGAAGCTGGCAACCCAGGGGAATGTCGTGGAGATGACGGGGATAATCCATAGATTCAGGGGGCAGGTGTGGAAACGGGCGGTGCGCTCAGGGCATAAATTGAGAAGTGCGCTCTGCGATATGTGGTTAGATGTTGATTCAACCGTGGATGGAGTATATGGGAATCAGGAAGGGGCGGAAGAGGGGTATAACCCACACAAGAAGGGACAGAAGGCGTATCATCCCGTGATAGCATTTGTGGCAGAGACGAAAGAGATATTGCATCGTTGGTTTCGTTGCGGGAGTGCATACACGAGCAATGGGATAGTGGAGTTCATGAAGGAGTGTATGGCGTATACGAAGAGGCGGGTACGAGTAATCGTTCGGGAAGGCAGTGGTTTTTTTTTCGGGAGAGTTGTTAGATTACCTGGAGTCAGTATCAGCGGGATACCTTATCAAGGTGGAGCTGAAGGGTCTGGTTGGTTTGCTCGAAGGGAGTCGGCTGGGGGAAGTGAAATGTGGGAGCAAGCCAATTTTATGCATAAATGTGGCACATGGAATCGTGCAAGACGGTTTGTGGCCGTAAGGAAATTGATTAAAATAGAGCGGAAATTGTTTGATATTCCCGTGTTGGTAGTGCATACCCTAAAAGGCTTACATTCACGGCAATCTTTACCTCCGTCCTTATAACTTATTTTCCCTTTAGAACCAAATGCAATTCCTTTATTCTTAAGTATATTTCCTTCAGGACAAATATAGACATCCCTCTTTTTATCGAAACGATTATTCTCCTATACCTTCGGTAATTACCATCAGGTGCTGGGAGACTCACTGGCGAAGAAAAAACATTACTTTGCCATGCTTGTCCATTATCATGTAGTCATTTACAATTTCTACCACTCCCTTACCCTGCTGGCGCTCTACCCGGAATCTCCTGGCAATGAACAAAAACGCTTTCTCAAGACCGTGATTTCAAACCAGAAAATCCTGAAGAAGTGGGCGCACCACGCCCCTTTGCTTCCCTGTCTGCACAGAATGGTATCGAAGCGCTGGAAGTTCTCAGGGCAAATCACGTTGACCTCATTGTGTCTGACCTGGTGATGCCCTGTATGGATGGCTTGCAATTTTTGAGGGAAGGAATAGCGGCGGGATACGGCGATATCCCTTTTATCATGATGACTGCCCACGGTAGCATTGATAATGCCGTGGCGTCTATCAAACAAAGGGCGGCTGATTATACCTGAAGCCGTTCAATTTTGAAGATCTGCGTGTCTCCGTCAAGCATACGTTGAGTTATGCACGGCACAAAAAGACATAAGACGTTCAGGGGGAGCATTTGCCGGATATCTACCGGTTCCACAACATAACCACAAAATCCCGGAAAATGACAAACATCCTCAAAATGGCAGAAAAGTTTGCCGAAACCATGAACACTAGCGTGTCCATTTACGGAGAAAGCGGCACCGGCAAAGAGGTGTTTGCCCGGGCAATCCATCATGCGTCGGGGAAAAAGGACGGTAGTTTTGTTGTCGTTAATTGCGCCGCCATTCCAGCGTCCCTGCTGGAAAGCGAATTGTTCGGACACAAGAAAGGCTCATTTACCGGGGCAGACAGTGACCGGCAAGGCAAACTAGACCTCCATGCTGCTTGATGAGATTGGCGACATGTCTCTTGACCTCCAGAGCAAACTCTTACGGGTATTACAGGAATGCACCTACGAGAAGACTGGTTCCAACCAGCCCATAAAGGTGAATTCAAGGATCATCGCCACCACCTACAGAGACCTTAATAAAATAGTTACGGACTGCCTGTTCCGGAAAGACCTCTACCACCGAATAAATCTGTTCCCCATCACCCTTCCTCCTTTAAGGGATAGGAAGGAAGACGTTCCCCTCCTTACCAAACATTTTTTAGAAATATTCCGCCAGGATTTTGGCAGACAGCTTCCCGGCATTTCCCCGGAGGCAATGGACGTCCTCTCCGGCTCGGCAACACCCGTGAATTAAAAAACTGTCTTGAACGGGCGGCAATCCTTGCCAACGAAGAACTTATCAGGCCGAAGCATCTGAACATTTTGGGTTCAAAGGCAGACGGCATAGTCATTAACGGCAATGAGAATATTAGCCTCAGCATCACATTAGACACCGATGGGTTTTCCCTTGATGCGGTAATCGACCGTATTTTAGAGCTTATCCTGGAAAGGTGCGGCAATAATAAGACACTTGCCGCAGAATTCCTGAAGGTAGACCGCAAGATGTTCTATCGCAGAGGCAGCAAAAAAATGATGAAAAAAGTTGTGGGGCTGGAGATTATGCAGAGCGCTTTCACCAGAAAACAGAAAATGACACCGACTCCCGGTATCGCGAGGCGATTGAATTGTACCTTCATCGACTTTGTAGCGCCAGCCTTCATAGCCGGCAATGGCCTGGAATGCCTATTTTTCACACCACCATCCCAATAATAACCGCCTCGAATACCAACTTCCCCCCGACCACGCCCTGGGTGTCAAAAACAGCCCTTCGGGATCGGAGTTCGTTGTTTTTTGCGATGAGGATAAGTTTGTCGCCCGGTACAACCTTACCGCGAAATTTTACTTTATCAATGCCGCCAAAGCCGAGAAACCGGTCATCATTGGTGGTCTTTTTGTAATAATAGGTGCATAATTGCGCGGCAGCCTCAAGCATAAGCACGCCGGGCATGAGCGGACGTCCGGGGATATGCCCCCGCACCCAAAACTCATCACTTGAGATGTCCTTATAGCCTATAATAATCTTCTGCTCCGGATCAAACTGTATAATACCGCTTAATTGTTCCATTTCGTACCGATGGGGTATAACGGTGCGAATATCCTCAATGGTGATAACCGGCTTGTTCAAGTCCAGGGCGCTTAAATCTACTAATAAATCTTGAGCCATAAATGTAAAGCCTATTTGAAAAGACAGATGACAGTTCTTGATACACGGGTAACGGCTAAATAACAATCCCCTGTTTTTCTCCTTTACGAAAGGTGATTTTGGGGCTGTCTTCACGGTTTTCTGTGTACCGGCTAAACTGTCACAAAAATAAAAACTAGGAATAGTATGCTAATAACAAGCTACATATATGTCAATGGAAAATCCACTGAATGAAAAAGAGAAATTGTAATTGACAACGTTCGTATCTTGTGATATATATTTAATTTATATTATTTTTGCGAACGATAGCTTATCTATAATTTAAAATGAATATTTTATCAGGGAGGCAATTATTTATGAAAAAGATGCGTGCTTCGTCTATATTATTTGCTGCGCTCGTGTTTGGAATAGGCTTGACCAATGTACCGACGCTTGTGAAAACAGCTATTGCCGGTTCATGTGGGTGTTCGGATGGTTGCCCGTGCGGTCATTGCTCTGGAAAGGCCAAAGATTGCAATTGCAAAAAATAATAATGGTTTTACAACGTCTATAAAATCTATATAATAGAGCTTTATAACAAAGGCGCCATGAATCGAATAGTGGCGCTTTTTGGTTTTTATGGTTTAAGGGATACAATGCAATGAATACGTTTATGGCAAAGGGAAATGAAGTAAAGAGGAATTGGTATATCGTTAATGCTGAAGATTTTGTATTGGGTAGAATGCTGACCACGGTGTCAAGGGTTCTTCAGGGGAAACAT
>JACVXV010000098.1 GCA_015661205.1 Candidatus Brocadiaceae bacterium | reverse complement strand
AGGTCGCCTATGGCGACAGCTTTTTCATGTAGAGCGAAGAGCTTCTTCGCTCTACAACAAGCCCGAAGGGCAGTAAGTATATAGCCAGGGGTGAAGCCCCTGTCAAGAAACAAAAGACAACCAGCCCCGAAGGGGAGACAGAAAAGGACGCATAGCATGGCTGGGACACCTATTTTTTCTAAAATGTATTATTGTTTTGAACACGAAAACAAAACGTCCTGCCTCCCCTTCGGGGCTTGTATTATTTTATTATCTTTACAGGGGGCTTCACCCCCCGCTATATCCTGTCGGCCTTTCAGGCCTAACTTTGAATTTCCTGTACATGTACATTAAATTAATAGTAACTATTCAAATGTTATGAAAATTGAAAAATGAGACTCAGCCAATACGAAATACAGTCCATCAAAGACGTCGTGTATTCTCTCGACAGTAACGCCAGGATATACCTGTTCGGTTCGAGGGTTTATGACGATAAAAGAGGCGGAGATATAGACCTGTTAATAGTATCAAACAAGCTAACAAGTAAAGATGCAAGAAAGGCAAGGCTGTCCCTGTACGATAAAATCGGAGAACAAAAAATCGACGTAGTTATCGCAAAAGACCTTAGCAAGCCTTTTACACGCATTGCAATCGAAGAAGGGGTTTTGCTTTGAAGCAAAGTGATTTTATTTTAAACCTGTTTGACTCCATTAGCCAATTGGACAGTGCGGTACACTGGCTGAGAAGATCATATACCATCTGTTCCGGAATTGGCGTTAAAGAAAATTACACAGAAGAAGAATACGATGATATTGAAACACTGACCAGTAGATTTGCGAGGGTAAGTGATATCATCATCCAAAAAGTGTTTCGAAGTATCGACGCGGTAGAGTTTGAAAACCAGGGAACCCTTATTGATGTTGTAAACAGGGCGCATAAAAGAGGGTTTTTCGAATCGATAGAAAAGTTAAGAGAAATAAGAGAATTGAGAAATAGTATTGCGCATGAATATATACAAGAAGGCATAGCGGATACGTTTTCCGACGTGTTGAAGTTCACGCCTGAACTTTTCGATATTGCAACACGAATAAAACATTATTGCAAAAAGTATGAAATAAAAGAAGGGCGATAGGGTATGTCGATATCGGTTGCTCAACAACATTTTAACGATGCGGAAGGGTTTGAGAAAAACGGGCTTTTGCAAGATGCAATTGAATCTTATAAAAAGGCCATAGAGGCGGATGCTACCTTTATCAGCGCGTACTATAACCTGTCCCTTGCCTATCGTCAGGCGCAACAACCCGTCCATGCCATTGTCAGTCTAAAAAAAGTAATCGAATTGGATTCCGGCGACGCCTCAGCCTTTAACAACCTTGGGGTTTTATACGTTGCGATGGGCAGGTTGAATGAAGCAAAAAGATGTTTTGATATGGCCTTATCTGTTGATGGAGATTATCAGGACGCCCGCGATAATCTTGAAAAAGTCTTGCAAAAACTTCAAAAATCCAGACAACACACCGATGTTCAACAAACAATTCAGACGCACCACCGCAATATAGGATTTGTAACCCTCTGGCATGAGCGGGGACAAGCATATATAACCAAGGCCGTTCGGGATGCTTTGGATAGCGAATACAACACCTTTGTTTTTGCAAGAAGTGATGGAACCTCTGACAATCCTCTGTTGCAGACTACCGGCGAATGGAACGTGCCAAATCTTACGGCCTATCCCAAATTTCAAATACCACCGAATATACTGAAAGACTGGATTGCAAAAAACAATCTAACTGCGGTTTTCTTTAACGAAGAGTATGATCTGGCATTGGTTGATGCTGCCAGGCAATGTGGAGCAAAAACAATCGGATATTACGTTTGGGAGTTATTTGAACCACAGGCCGTTCCGGGATGTAACCAGTTATATGACAAAATTATTTGCCCAACAATGGCCTGCTACGAAAAGTTCAAAAACCTCGGACTCAATAACGTTGAGTACGTCCGCTGGGGGGTTGATTTAAATGTATTCAAACCCAAAGAACGTCTGGAAAACAAGCGGTTGAGATTTTTTCATCCTGCAGGATGGGGTGGGATGCATGCCCGACGTGGAACACAATTTGTCTTTGATGCATTCCAAAAACTGGACAACCCGAATACGGAATTATTGATTCATACGCAGCACGCCCAGCATGGTTTCAACGTGCAGGAAGACAAAAATGTTAAATTGATTTCCGGAACGATATCACGTGAAGAAATTGTTCGATTGTATCAGTCGGCGGACGTTGCCGTACTCCCCTCCAAATGGGAGGGTTTGGGTCTAACGTTCCTTGAATCTATTGGCTGCGGGCTGCCGATTATAACGGTTGACGCCCCGCCCATGAGTGAATTCGTGAGTGATGGAGAAACGGGATTTTTGTGCCGCGTTGCCGAACGCCGGAATTATGAAGGCATTTTTGTTGAAGGCATTCACGTGGACGTTGCTGACATGGCCGAAAAGATGAAGAGAATGCTGGACGGGAATTGCCGGGCCGCTATGGGCAAAAACGTTCGAATGCTTGCAGAAGATTTTTCATTCAGACAGTTTAAAGAAAAGATACAAAGCATTTTCCTTAAAGTAATCAGAGGCGCCGACGGGCGCTTGCGTCTTAATCTTGGATGTGGAACGGATATAAGACCGGGGTACGTCAACGTCGATCAACGGTGTATGCACGGTGTGGATGTAATAGCGGACGTTTCTCGTCTCCCCTATCCCGGGAATTCGGTTGCAGAGATTATGGCCAACGACGTTATCGAGCATTTTCCGGGTGCACAAACAGAAAAACTTTTGGCTGAATGGGTGCGGGTATTAAAACCGGGTGGAATACTTACGATTCAAGCGCCCGATCTTCGCGCCCTGGCGTACAGTCTGATAACGAATCAAATACCTGCAACGGAGTTTGCCCGGCGGATATATGGAGGCCAGGATTACAGCGGAAATTTCCACTATGCCGGTTTCGATATTCCTACCATGAGGCGGATGCTGCTTAAACACGGTTTGTTTTTACGGCAAGTTTCCGCCGGAAACGGTAATTTCACCATCACCGCGTGCCGTAAGGCAGGTTTTTACGCAAAAAAACTGCGGATTATGCTTATAGGCGCTCGCTTTAGTAATTTCCCATGGGGCACTGAAAATTTCATATACAGAACCCTCCTCGGATTTGGACATGAGGTGGTTGACGTTGATTTCAGGCGCGACCGCGATCATGTTGCGGTTCTCGTACAACAACCGGCAGACCTTGTAATTACCTTTAAGGGATCGGGCATAAACCCCAGACTTATTGAGATGTTGAATTGTCCCGCAATCCTTTGGTATCCGGACGATCTTTTGACCGTACAGCATGCGCGGGATGATTTGCAATACGGAGGATATGCATACGATCATGTATATTACATGAACCGGGTTGGTTTGGTTAAATTGCATGAAATGGGAATTTCCCATTGCAGTTTTCTGCCGCCAGCGACAGATACCGCTATTTACCAGTATTTACCCGGAACGGGAAAAAAATACGACGTTGTTTTTGTCGGCAACATTTATCCTAGCCGCCGCGCACTCCTTGATCGTTTGAAAAAAAGGTTTAACGTTTTTGAAACTAAGGCATTTATGGAAGACATGGCCCGCATATTTAACGAGGCAAAGATTGTCCTGAATCTGGGGATCGGTAGTAACGGTTACAACCTCCGTGTTTTCGAAGCGCTTGGATGCCGCTCTTTTCTGCTGACAAATGAGATTAATCAGGAAGATATACTGTTCGAAGACAGAAAACATCTTGTTTATTTTAACGAGAATACTATTGAGGATATCATCAGATACTATTTGGACCATGATGAAGAAAGAGAAGCCATTGCTGAAAATGGATATCGGGAGGTATGCGCAAAGCACACCTTCAAACATCGTGTTAATCAAATGCTGATTGATACAAAATTTATCTCTGATACAGAAAACAACTTTGCGAGGGAAATACTATGATACGCGTCGGGATTGTTGGCTGCGGCTATTGGGGTATTAACTATGTCCGCGTTTTCAGCGAATTGGCACAAGCGCCGGTAGTACGTGTATGCGACCTGAATGAAGAACGTCTGCGCCTTGTTCACCACAAATATTCCTCTGTTTTTCCGACGAGGTCGCTCGAAGAACTGTTGTCGGATCCGAATATTGACGCCGTTGTCGTTTCCACTCCAGCGGTAACACATTATGAAGTTGTCAAGGCATGCTTATTAAAGAACAAACACGTGCTGGTTGAAAAGCCGCTATCGACGCAGATTGAGGAGGGAAACGAACTGATACAACTGGCAGAGGAGCGGCAGCGCGTACTCATGGTAGGACACACGTTCCTTTATAACCCGGGCATCCTTAAAATAAAGGATTGCTTGTCCCGTAATGAATTGGGTACCGTCTACTATTTGCACGCCACACGCACCCATTTGGGCCTGATCCGCAACGACGTCAATGCGATTTGGGATCTTGCCCCCCACGATATTTCAATCTTTTCTTTTTTACTTAATACTCAACCTTTATGGGTAAGCGCCGTAAGCGGATGTTTTCTGAAGAGCAGCGTCCCCGACGTAGGTTTCATTACCCTGGGTTATCCACAAAACATCATAGGCAACATACACGTCAGTTGGATTAATTCCAATAAAGTGCGTGAGGTTGTCGTTGTAGGCAGTAAGAAGCGTATTGTTTTTGACGACCTGAACAACCTGGAACGGGTGCGCATCTACGAAAAAGGCGCTTCAATAACGGGAGACGTTGATACATTTGGCGAATTCCAGTTACAGTTACGCGACGGCGACATTATCAGCCCGCGTATTGAAACAAGCGAGCCGCTAAAGAACCAATGTATTCACTTTCTTAATTGTTTAGCGAAAGGCCATACGCCGCTATCTGACGGCAAAAACGGTTTAAACGTGACGCGCGTGATGTCTGCAATAACCCGTTCTATGGAAAACCGGGGTTCCCCTGTGGATATCTCGCAATGAAGGTAACATTGATATCGCCTCCCAGTCCTTTCTTGATTAATCAAAAGGCTTTTCCTTCACTTGGGATTCTTTATCTGGCCGCCGTAATGGAGCAGCAAAATATCAACATAACGGTGGCGGACCTGACCGACAAGGAGGATGAACTTGAGTCTGCCTTACAGCGTTTTGCCGGCGCAGATATCTATGGCGTTACCGCGACCACGCCACAATATCCTCAGGTATTGCGTATTCTTAAGACACTTCGCAGCCAGAACCCCGTTGCGCATATTGTTGTTGGCGGCGCACATCCGTCGGCAGTCCCGGAAAAGTGCTTGCATGACGGTTTTAACTTTGTCGTAGTCGGTGAAGGTGAATTAGCCATGATCCGGCTTGTCACCCATTTGGAAACAGGACTGTCGCTACCCAATCTTATCCGCGCCCCCTCAATACAAGAAATTGATACCATTCCTCGCCCCGCCAGACATCTTATTGACATCCGTGCATATTCATACGATATTGACGGTGGGCAGGGCGCCACGCTGATTACCAGCAGAGGATGCCCTTATGCCTGCGCCTTTTGCTCAAAAGACGCCTGGCAACAGGGCGTTCGCTTCCACAGCGTGGATTACGTTGTCTCCGAGCTTAAACACCTTATGGACGTTTACGGTTTCAAACACTTTTTATTCTTAGATGATACGTTAACCATTCATAAAAAGCGTTTATTTGAGCTGTGCCGACACATAAAACCGTTCGGTATCAAGTGGCGGTGCTACGCAAGGTCTTCTACGACAAAGGAACTGCTGTATGCAATGAAAGACGCAGGGTGCGTTGAGGTCGGTGTTGGTGTAGAAAGCGGTTCACAAAAAATCCTGGATATAGTAAATAAGAAAGAAACGGTCGAGCAAAATACACGCTTTGTAGAAGCATGCAAAGAGGTCGGCCTTATAGCAAACGTATTTATTATGATCGGACTGCCCGGAGAAACGTATGAAACGGTTGAAGAGACGCGCCGTTGGATGGAACAGGTGCGTCCGCAAAAATTCGGTTTCAATATTTTTATGCCGTATGCAGGAACGCCTATTTATAACCATCCCGAAAAATTTGACATTCGTATTTATGACGTACCGGATGAAAGAAGCTGGATCAAAGGGCGGCAAGGAGAGTACGCATCCTTTGTCGCTACACGGGAGCTAAGCCGCGAAGAGATTTTACGCTTATTTAGCGAACTCTTTACCTTTTACACGGAATTGACAAAATGGCGGCCGGGGGTGGGTGGAAAATGACGAATACCTACGGTTGCAATTGAAAAGAATAATGCCATTGATAGTAATTTTCAGGTCATCTATGTAACCATGCGAATCAAAAAAAAGATTTTAATACTTGGCAATGGTACTACGGGTGTTGAATTATCAAACTGCTGTATCAATCACCCGGATATAGAGCTTTTGGGGATTCGCCCGGAGCCGAACGACAGCAATAGGGACGGCTGGCAGAAATCTTTACTAAAATTGTGCCGGGAAAAGAACGTAAAGATTTATCATGTTGAAAAATTACATAATGCTGATTTTGTGCAAGAGGTTAGTAGGCTTAAGCCTGATTTTGTTTTTTCCTTCCAATGCCGCGCGATTATTCCCCCTTCCATTATCGATATTCCAAAACACGGTGTAATTAATATCCATTTTTCCAGCCTTCCCAAATATCGTGGCTGTTATCCGATTGCCTGGGCGTTATTGAATGGTGAGCAGGAAATAGGGGTAACGGTTCATTATATCGATGCCGGTATAGATACCGGGGACATTATTTACCAGGAGCATATCCCCATACTGCCGGAGGATAATGCCAAGACCTGCTTCGAAAAAATCTCCCGTTTGGGGATTAAAATATTTCAGGATAAGTTAGACGAGATTCTAACCTTGAAAAACACGCGGATTAAACAGTCAGACAAGGATGCGATCTATTACAGCAAGGACTCTTTGGATTTTTCAAAGAATTTTGTTAATTGGAATCAAGACAGCCAACAAATTAACAATTTCATCAAGGCCTTCATTTTTCCTCCATTGCAATATCCTTACACCAGGCGGCAAAAAGAGGTATTTGCCGTCATTAAACATCAACGCGTTGTTGAAGGTTACAAAAAAGAACAACCCGGCCGGATTGTTGAACTGTCGGACAACACGATCAGGGTTGCGACATATTCAGGCTTCATCAATATTTTAAGGGTAAATTATCAGGAAAAAGATATGTCTGTTTCCGAACTAACCCATAGCATCAATTTGAAGCAGGGAGATTTATTGTATTTTTAACGCATAATGTAAAGATATATCGATAATTCCGGTTTTTATTGATATGATATTCTTTTGTGGAGAACTATTACAAATAACTATTGCTTGAAAGTAAGGTTATGTCGATATCTGCGGCACAAAAATATTTTAATGATGCAGAAGAGTATAAGAAAAAAGGGCTTTTACAAAAAGCCATTGAATCTTATAAAAAGGCCGTAGCGACGGATGCTTTCTGTGTCAGCGCATACTATAACCTGGCCCTTGCCTATCACCAGGCACAACAACCTGTCCAAGCCATTGTCAATCTAAAAAAAGTAACAGAACTGGATCCCGGCGACGCCTCAGCCTTTAACAACCTTGGGGTTTTGTACGTTGCGATGAACAGGCTGAATGACGCGAAGGGATGTTTTGAAAAGGCCTTGTCGATTGATGTGAATTATGTGGAAGCTCGTATTAACTTGGAAAAGATTCGGCAAAAATTGCGAAATGCGCAATCACCAGCTTCTCCGGCACAAACGGCTGGCAAAAAGAAGCTGAAAATTGGTTTTGTAAGTGTATGGTTTGAACGGGGACAGTCTTACGTAACCAAAACACTGCGTGACGTTATTGCGAAAGAACACGAAACCTTTATTTTTGCGCGAACTGGTGGTGTTTATGGTCAACCAAAGCTGGAAATTCGAGGCTGCTGGGATGTCCCTAATTTAACAACCTTTCCTCACTATCAGATTCCTCCAGACGTTATTACCCGATGGATTCACAACAACAATCTTCGTATGATAATATTTAACGAAGAATACGATTGGAATCTAGTAGCAGCGGCAAAAGACACGGGAATACAGGTATTAACCTATCTTGATTATTACAAAGAAGATTGGAAACCGTACATGCGGCTTTATGATGCCGTATTATGTTCGACAAAAAGGACGTTTCATTTGGTTAAAGACTTCTGTAACGCGCAATATATTGACTGGGGGGTTGATACCGAACTTTTTAGGCCGGGAGAGTGCGAAGGTAAGAAGTATGCCTTTTTCCACAATGCCGGTTGGTTAGGTATCAATTACCGTAAAATGACGCCGGCTGTTATTACGGCTTTTGACGTCGTATCCCGCACCTTGCCCGATGTGACTCTTTTTATCCATGCACAAGCAGGACTGGAAATGCTTCCTGCAGAAGTAGTCAATATGGTACGTAACAACCCTCGTATAACATACCATGTTGAAACCGTCCCGGCGCCCGGCCTCTATCACAAAGGCCTTATTCTCCTCTTCCCCTCTAAGCTTGAAGGGTTGGGGCTGCCGCTGCTTGAAGGTTTGGCCTGCGGATTGCCTGCCATTGCTACCGATGCCCCGCCGATGAATGAATTTGTACGGGATGGTTATAATGGACTTCTGGTGAAGGTTGCTACAAGGGTAACCAGGCAGGACAATATCGCGTTCCCGGAAGAGATCGTTGACATGGCAGACCTGATGTTAAAAATGGAGACCCTCGGTAAAAATCCAGACTTGGTTCGGCAACTGCAAGTCAACGCAAGAAACAGTGTATGTGGCTATGATGAACTGGCGGAACGTGTAAACAAGGTGATTGAAGGGCTGGTGTCATAAAATTATGAACGACAAATACAGTATAAATCCTGATACCTTTAGAAGGTGGATGAAGGTTGGTTCCTTAATAGAAGGAGAGGATCTGAACATCCTGGATGTGGGTGGCTCACCAAATAATGATGCAATCAAACTCTTCATACCGCATAGAATCACTGCGGCGAACCCCCAGTATAATAATATATGCGGAACGTCACTCCCCTTTGCTGATGAATCCTTTGATATAACCATATCTATCGATACGCTTGAACACGTTCCCGGCGCCGAAAGAGAGCTTTTTATCAAAGAACTGGTCAGAACCGCCAGGACAAAAGTCATCCTCGCGTGTCCTTTTGATGACCCGCTTGTATCAGAGATGGAAAAAGCTATCTATGCAATTACCAAAAACCCCTTTTTGGAAGAACACATAAAATGCGGGCTGCCAAGCTTGCCTCAAACCCTGGACATCATTGAAGCCATGGGATTATCTTACACAATTCATAACAACGACCCGCTCATTGCATGGGCAAGCTGGATACTGCTCCATCAAACGAATATGGGGCGGTTTAACCTGAGTGAGGTAAATTATCTGTTGAATCAGGCGTATGACGTGGAAGAAGACCACGAAATGAGCTACAGAAAAATTATAGAAGTGTTTAAAGAAAACCCGGAAAAATCAATGGGTACATTCAATGCCGTTGAGACGCCTTCCTCAACCTTAAGCAATGGACAACAAGAGACCGTTGCCGCTACCACGTCCGGCGACGGTTTCTGCGAAGAGAAGCCGCCTCATTCAACCAATATCCATAGAGAAACGTGTCCGTCAACCCCGGCAACGAAAGGAATGGTAAGCATTGTCATCCCCACCATTACGATAAGCTACCTGGCGGAATGTATTCAGTCTATTGAAAAGAACACGCCTTACCCGAATTACGAGATTATCATTGTGAATGACGGTTCTTCGGAACCGGAATTCATGGATTATCTTGCGTCAACCGGACACCGTGTCTTGAATCTGCCAAAAAATGTAGGGTTTGCCCGGGCCAACAACGAAGGCTTTAAGGTGGCAAAGGGCGATTATATAATGACGCTGAACGCCGATACCCTTGTTCGTGAAAATTGGCTGACAATAATGATAAATACCTTGGAATCCAGCGAGGACGTTGCCGCCGTGGGGCCTACTGTTTTACGCGCAGGCACGCATGTTATTGAAACGGGCGGATGTTTTCTGGATAAAGATAATGTTAGAATGGTTACTTCATTTCTCATGGGTAAAACGTTACAGGATTACCCACAAATTAGTACTATGTACCGCGTCGATACCATTGGAGGCGTTTGCATTCTTTTTAGAAGGCGTGCGCTATTTGAGGTGGGGCTTTTTGACGGAAACTATGTCAATGGTTGGGAAGACGTTGATATCTGTTTGTCCCTGCGAGATAAAGGTTATAAAATTTACCACGCCCCGTCAATAATTGAACATTATGGAAGTTTTACCAGAAATAAGTTCTCTCGAGAAGAATACTCGAAGAAGACAGAGGGAAATACGCGGTATTTCTATAAAAAATTAAAAATACGTGCATTGAAATTATTTAACGTAGCAGAACAATTGGCCCAAAAAAATCTGTATAACGAGGCAATCAAATACTATCTGATGGCTATAGAAACAGATGGGTTTATGGTGGGTGCCTACTATAACCTGGCCATTGTTTATCATAATATCGATCAGAAGGATGCCGCAATAAGGTGTTTTGAAAAAGTTGTTGATTTAGAGCCACAAAATGCGCTTGCTTATAACAATCTGGGGGTCTTGTCTTTTTCAAAAGGGTTGCGTAAAAAGGCGGAAGATTATTTTAATAAGGCACTTAGCCTGGATGCCGGTCATGAAGAAGCCAAACGAAACCTCATGAAATTACACCTGCAAAAAATAGGTATCCAAAAGAAAGATGAACGAGGCGAAACGTCAGACAGATAGGAAAATACGCAACATTTTAGTCTTTTGAAAAACACTAGATTCTCATATTGGAGTGTCCAGTGTCCTGTAACAAGCTTCCGGAGCCGGAAAAATAGTTTTCAACTTTTTTAAAACGGTTACTATAGCCATGCCAAATCTAAAAGATGTTTACGAGGTCGCGGACGTGATAAAAGGCGCTTGCAATCCCCACGCCATTATCCTGTTCGGATCCCTGTCAAGAGGAGATAAAGGAAATGATATCGATCTTTTGATCGTAACGAACAAAAGGGCTGAAAAGATTGTAAAATGGGCGCTTTTAAAAAGAGGGTGGGAGCTTGAAAATGCACACAGCATCAGGAGGTTGATTGCAATTGCGAAAGACCACGGAATTAATCTTACGTTGAGAGATGAAGAAGTTGATTTTATTGACAGTATATATAAGGGTAGATATCCAGGCGAAGACGGCCTTCTCCCTTTAGGGAATCCTACAAAGAGGGACGCCAAAAAGGCATTACAAATTGCACAAAATATTACCGAACAAATAGAGGCGCATGTTGAATAATGAAGCGCTTTTGGGGGTGAACCCAGTTTGTCCATGCCTCGTTCAGGTTATGGTAAAAAGGACGAAGAAGCTGGATATCTAAAATATTTCTCACACGAAGGCACAAAGGCACGAAGATATGACGGAAAACGAAATGGGAAAAATCATGGCAGGTAGTGCTGTACACCTTCATCGGTGAACTTATTAACGAAAACATCTAACGATGGCGGCAAAAATGCTAACAATACATCTCGTCGGCGCGCAAAAAACAAATTACCCCTGGGGTTTTGAAAACCACCTGATTTCGACCCTGGAGGGCATGGGTCACAAGGTTATAAGCACGGACTTCCGGCAGGAACGGCATAATCTCCATGTTCTCTTACAACAGAAGGCAGACCTGGTTCTCGTTTGCAAAGGCGAATTCATTCCGGCTGAACTCATCAAATTACTCCCTTATCCGACCGCTTTATGGTATTGCGAACAGATTGGCAATGATAATTCGATAGACTATGCAGCGATTCTTCGCAGAAACGAGCTGGCATTTAATGTCACGGCATTTGATTATGTGTTTTCTCATGACAGTACCAACCTGCAAATCTACCGGGATATGGGGTGTAAAAACGTCTTCTGGCTACCTTGTGTTGCCGTAAATACCAATATCCACAAAAAACTGGATGTACCCAGGAAATTCGACGTCACCTTTGTTGGCAGCCAAACCCCCCGCCGCAAAGAGATACTCACCGCCCTGGAAAAACACGTCAAGGTCTTCAACCCTAACGTGTGGGAAGGTAACACATTAAATGAAATATTCAATGCATCAAAGATCGTTTTAAACATACATCTTTCCGACTTACTTAACACGGAGACGCGCATCGGCGAGGTGATTGGCGCCGGTTCATTCCTCCTTACGGAAGAACTCTCCTGCCGGGAATTATTTACCGACGGCAAACACCTTGTGCAATGGCGTCCGGGCGACGTTGAAGGACTTGCGGAAAAAATCCGGTATTACCTTACAAATGAAGCCGAACGGGAAAAAATCGCCGGAGAGGGCCATCGTTTTGCCGTTGAACACCACAGCTTTGAAAAAAGGATGCAGCAACTACTGGCAACCATAGATTTTGATAAAGGAAAGGGAATGTGAAACCGGGAAGAAACGATCCATGCCCTTGCGGCAGTGGAAAAAAATACAAGAAATGTTGCCATGATAAGCTTGAAGCCCGTGTGGGAGTTAAACCGCAGCAACCGGCTGAAGCTGCCGCGCCTGGGGGGTCCCGTGAACAAGAGATTGACGTTCTTGTATCGCTCTTCAACCAAAAACGTTACGTTGAAGCCGAACATTTGGCACGGTCGCTGACCGAACGTTTCCCGCGTTATGGCGTCGGTTGGAAGGCATTAGGCGCGGTACTTAAGCAGACGGGCAGGAGCTCAGACGCGCTGGCACCCATGCGAAAGGCGGCAGCATTGTTGCCGGGTGACGCCGAAGCGCACAGCAACCTGGGCATCGTCCTGGAAGACCTTGGACACGTTGATGACGCGGTGGCGAGCTACCGACTGGCACTGAAGATCAAACCCGATTTCGCCGAGGCGCACAACAACCTGGGTAACGCGCTCCAAAGTCTGAGACGCCTGGACGAAGCCGAAGCGAGCTACCGGCGGGCGCTGGACGAAGCCGAAGCGAGCTACCGGCGGGCGCTGGAGATCAATCCCGATTACGCCGAGGCGCACAACAACTTGGGTAATGCGTTCCTAAGTCTGGGACGGCTGGATGAAGCCGAAGCAAGCTACCGGCGGGCGCTGGAGATCAATCCCGATTACGCCGAGGCGCACAACAACCTGGGTAATGCGTTCCTAAGTCTGGGACGGCTGGATGAAGCCGAAGCGAGCTGTCTGCGGGCGCTGGTGATCAAACCCGATTTTGCCGAGGCGTACAACAACCTGGGTAACGCGCTCCACGGTCTGGGACGGCTGGGCGAAGCCGAAGCGGGCTACCTGCGGGCGCTGGAGTTCAAACCCGATTACCCCGAGGCGCTTAACAACCTCGCGTTGCTGCTCAATGCGCAAGGCAAGGCGATTATGGCCTTACACGTCATCAAACAATCCCTGCGGACCAAAGAAACGGCTGAAGCCAGGAACGTCTTTGTTGCGTGCGTCAAGAATATGCGTCTGACACACGACGATAGCGATATCCGAATTGACATGACTCGCGCTTTGACCGAGCCATGGGGCCGGCCAGACGACCTGGCAAGGATTAGCACTGATCTGGTCAAGCTCAACCCGGAAATCGAGGGGTGTATAGCGCGGGCCGCCGCCGCGTGGCCTCTGCGGTTGCCGGCGCAGGACTTGTTTGGGACAAACGGCCTCGCCATGCTTGCTGCTGATCCGTTGCTGTGCGCCCTGCTCGTTTCGGCGCCAATATGCGACCTTGAGTTGGAGCGTTTTCTGACTATGGCGCGGCGCGCCATGCTCCAAACCGCCGCCGGGATGAGGGCTTCAGATGCCGAGAGCGGCACGGCCTTAAATTTTTACAGTGCATTGGCGCGTCAGTGTTTCATCAACGAATACGTGTTTTCTCATACCAATGACGAAATCCGGGAGGCTGGTAACTTGCGGGATTCGTTGGTTACGGCGCTGGAAGCCGGAATTCAGGCGCCACCCCTTTGGCCGATAGCGGTAGCGGCCTACTTTCCGCTATGCTCGCTTCCCCATGCCGCTCGACTCCTGGATACCGAATGGCCCGCGGAAGTTTCGGCGGTACTGGTGCAACAGGTGCACGAGCCCGTGGAAGAACTGCAAGAGCGTACCCGCATTCCCCGGATGACGGACGTCGAAAACGGCGTGTCACTCTCGGTTCAGAATCAATACGAGGAAAACCCTTACCCGCGCTGGGTCAAGGCGGAGCCTGCCGGAAACGTAAAGGATTTTGTCGGATATTTATACCGGAAGTTTCCTCTGTCTTCTTTTCATAGACACGGCAAGAACGGTGTCATTGACGTCCTGATTGCCGGTTGCGGCACGGGCCGGCATTCGATTGAAGTGGCGCGGCATTTTCAACAGGCGCAAGTGGTTGCCGTCGATCTCAGCATAAGCAGTCTTAGTTACGCCAGGCGGAAGACGCGAGAGCTGGGTTTGACGTCAATTGAGTACGCTCAGGCCGACCTGCTGAAGCTGGGTTCGTTGGGCCGCAGCTTCGACGTTATTGAGTCTGTCGGTGTGCTGCACCACCTTGCCGACCCATGGGCCGGATGGCGGGTACTTTTGTCTCTGCTGCGTCCCGCAGGGTTCATGAAACTGGGCCTTTATAGCGAAACGGCGCGTCGGCATATCGTCAAGGCGCGTGCCTTTATTGCCGGGCAGGGTTATGGGGCAACAGCTAACGAGATTCGGCGGTGCCGCCAGGAATTGACGGATATGGACAAAAGCACGGATTTTGGAACCATTTTGAAATCATCGGATTTTTTCACTATCAGTACTTGCCGTGATTTGCTTTTCCACGTTCAGGAACATTGTTTGACTCTCACCGCCATAGATGTGTTTCTCCGGTACCATCAACTGACGTTCCTGGGGTTTGAAATCGGAGACGACGTCCTTAATGATTATAAGCTGCGCTTCCCTGATGACCCTGCCGCCACCAACCTTGGCCAATGGCAGATTTTTGAGCACGAAAAGCCTGATACATTCTTCGGTATGTACCAGTTCTGGATTCAGAAGGCAGGCTAGCCGGATTTGAGCATATCGTCCTCCATCCACGAAAAATACAAAACCCGTCCCAGTGCCCACAGGCTTATACACATCTTTTCGCTCAAGTGTATGAACGAGGTGTGAAGAATGCCATGTTGTGTGCTGTCAGGGCTAAAGCCCGGGTAGGCGTGTGCCTGCACCTCAGCCTGAAGGCTGGGGTTAATGAACGGCAGATCGTAGATAATTCCATATTGCTTGTGACCAAACTACCGGTTGCTTGTGTCCAAACC
>JACVXV010000097.1 GCA_015661205.1 Candidatus Brocadiaceae bacterium | reverse complement strand
TCTCTCATTTGCTTGTTCCATTTTTCCCTCCTTTGAAATAATTTAAGTATAGCTTATTTCAATTAGAGAAATTCCGTTTCCGTCTGAAGCAGAACAATATTTATTCATGCCCGATGACATACATACCGTTATAACCACAAACAGGCACGGACAAACAGGATTTGTCCATGCACCTGAAAATCGCCTTCATTTCAAATTCCACCACAAAAACTGCTGTTACCAGCGGCCTTTCAATAAATATTTCTCCATGTCATACACTGACAAGGGGGGACTGTGAACGTACCCTTGTATCTTGTCACAACGGAGCTCACGCAACAAGGCAACCTGGTCTTTGTTTTCAACACCCTCAGCCACCACGTTTATTTTTAAACGTTCCGCAATGGTAACAATAGCAGAAATAATGGCCACATCATCAGGGTTCGTCGTAATGTTTTCCAGAAAAGAACGGTCAATCTTAAGGGTATTGAAGGGGATTTTCCGCAGGTAGCTTAATGAAGAATACTTAGTGCCAAAATCATCGATGGAAAGCTGTATCCCCAAAGCCTTTAGTTCTTCGAGAACTGCGGTAACCGCCTCAATATTCTGCAAGATGTTTCCCTCGGTAATTTCCAATTCCAGGTAATGTGGATCCAACTTGGTCTTCTCCAACGCAGTAAAAACCGTTTTGCAAAAATCTTTTTGTTCAAATTGGCGGGCAGAGAGGTTTACGGTAACGCGCAGCGTGGAAAACCCCGCATTCTGCCACCTCCTGGTTTGGGCGCACGCCGTCGTCAATACCCATTCACCAATCATAGAGATCAGCCCAAACTCCTCCGCAATAGGAATAAATTTGGAAGGGGAGATCATGCCGAGGTCGGGATGCTGCCAGCGCGCCAGGGCCTCCATGCCGATGATTTTTCCGGTATGTAAATTGATCTGCGGCTGGTAATACAACAACAGTTCTCCGTTATCCAAAGCCCTTTGCAGTGAATTCCCCAGTTTCATCCTTTCCATGCTGTCTGCATTTATCTCTTCACGATAAAACTTAAAGTTGTTTCGGCCCTTTTCTTTCGCGTGGTACATGGCAATGTCGGCCTTTTTGATCAGGTCTTCAGCATTGTTTGCATCCAACGGATAGACGGCAATACCTACGCTACAGGTTACGTTAATCTCGTGATTCTCGATTTGAAATGGAGGGGAGACGGCTTCAATAATCTTCTGCGCAAGGGGAGCAACGTCCTGTGGATCAGATAAATCAGGTATGATAAAGGTAAATTCATCACCTCCGCGGCGCGATACGGTGTCGCTTTCCCGTATGCAGTTTTTGAGCCGTTCGGCTAACGCCTTGAGCAATGTGTCTCCAAAGGCGTGTCCCATCGTATCGTTGATAATTTTAAACCGGTCGAGGTCCAAGAACAAAACGGCCGCCAGCCGTTTGCTGAGATAGGCGCGCACCAGTTCCTGCTGCAGCCGGTCAATAAACAGCGTACGATTGGGCAGATTAGTCAGGGCGTCGAAATGGGCCATGTGGCGGATACGCGCCTCAGCCTCCTTTTGGGAGGTGATGTCCTCATGAATGGCGACAAAATGGCTTACCTTTCCCTGTGTATCCAGAAGTGGGGTAATGGTCTGATTTACGGTGTAAAGGCGTCCGTCCTTATGCCGGTTAACAACTTCCCCGCGCCAGACTTTTCCGGCAAGTATTTCCTGCCAGACCTTCTGATAGTAATCAGTCTCATGCTTTCCTGATTTAAACACCCGCGGCGTCTTGCCGCAAACCTCCGCCAGGGTATATCCG
This sequence comes from Candidatus Brocadiaceae bacterium, assembly GCA_015661205.1. Classification (GTDB taxonomy): domain Bacteria; phylum Planctomycetota; class Brocadiia; order Brocadiales; family Brocadiaceae; genus JACVXV01. The sequence goes on along the minus strand of JACVXV010000097.1, from coordinate 11,944 downwards.
GATAATTTGGTGAACGCCTCATTAACCCAATCGATGTTTCCATCGCTATCGGTAATAAACACGGCATTTGCGACCGACGCCATTGCCGTGCCCTGAAGCCGCAATTGTTGCTGATCAAGCGCTATCAGCGCAGTAACGCTAATGCGGGCAGCTAAATTCTCAATCATACGAAGGGTTTTTACGTCAAAAATACCCAATTTCTGCGAGTACAGGTTCAGTGAGCCAAGCACCTTACCCTGAGAGCGCAAAGGCACCGCAATAAATGACTGAAATCCGTAAGTGTAAGCCCGTTCCCGGCAGTGTTGACATGCAGGATCGTCAAAATCACAGGTCTGTGTCTGTCCACTTCTGATGGCTCGGCCTATTAAGCACTGTTCTTTACCGGGATTCTCCCAGCGCACCGTAAGTTCTTTGAGATAATCCGCATGGTTGCCGGCCTTGGCAGAAATACTCACCGTGCCGTCCAACTCCTTCATGCCAATCCAAACCAAGGGATACGCAAAGACGGCAATAAGACGTAAACATACATAAGGCAGGATATAGCTTAGTGACTGCCCGTGAAGGGCGAGTTGATCTATTTCATGAAACAAATGCTCAATAGCCTGGTTCCTTTTACGCTCGGTAACATCTCTGGCTATGCCAATAGTTCCAACAACTTCCCCCGTTTCATTTTTTAACGGACGGCTTCTATATTCACAAATTACGCCTGTTTCCTTAAAAAGGAGTTCAAACTCCAGACACTCACCCTGCAACGTCCTCGTGTAAACGTCTACTGCCTTTTTCAGGTTTTCCTCGTCAAAAAGAGGAGTAAAGGGTTTCCCGAAAAATTCTTCCGGTTTATGTCCGGTAAGATGCGCAAAGGCCTTATTCACAAATCTTATATTGCCGTGTGTATCGGTAACGTAAGCAAGGTCTCTTATCTCTGAAAAAAGAATTTTGAATATTTTCAGTTCCTCGTCGGAGCTGGACATAGTCTTACCAATCGTATTTGTTAAGGAGAAAGGCTATTTCAAGGTAATAAAACCTTTGTTTTTTACAAATAAACTTATCGTACTACTCTTCTCCAGGAATTCATCCATAAGCGTCATGAACTCTATAACGGAATCCACCTTTTTTGTGCCCACCATGGTAATCAAATCACCGGGTTTAATACCGGCGCGTTCAGCTTCACTGTTTAACTCAACGTCTACCACCAAAACGCCCTTTTCACCTTCAAACCCCATAGATTTTGCGACTTCCAGGCTCAGATCATTAACCAACAGCCCCAAAGAAAATTTTGTGGGTTCATCCAGTTTTCTGACGGCGGTATAAGTTCGGCCTGTCAGGTCATCCGGCTGTTGCTCCACCTCAACCTCCAGGGCATTTTCTGCGCCATCCCGTATCACCTTCACGATTATCCTGGTATCCGCCCGTACGTGCCGAACCACCTGCTGAAGGTCCGTCATATTCGATATTCTTTGCCCGTCAATTTCAGTAATAATGTCCCCCGGCACAATCCCCGCCTTGGATGCAGGGGTTTCACTCCACACCTCCAGGACAAACACCCCCTTTTCAGAAGGCAGCCGAAATCGGCGGATAACCTCTTTTTTATCCTTAAGGCCAAGAATATCGGCCAGGTCATCATTAATTTCACGTGAGCCGACGCCCAGGTATCCTCTTACAATATGCCCTCCGGCAATAAGGGCTTCCGCGGTTTCCTTTGCAATACTGGCGGAAATGGCAAATCCGATACCCTGAAACCCACCACTGCGGGTTGCTATAGCCGTATTCACCCCGATTACCTCACCACGAAGGTTAAGGAGCGGTCCCCCGCTGTTGCCGGGGTTTACGGCGGCATCCGTCTGGAAAAAATTCTCGTAGGTAAACGGGAGCGTAAACGGTATCACATGCGTCCGCCCTTTCGCGCTGATAATGCCCGTAGAAACCGTTTGCTGATACCCGAAAGGACTACCGATGGTGATCACCCAGTCGCCTACCTGCACCAACTCAGAATCCCCAAACTCGGCGGGCAGGAAGTCTTTCCCGTCTATCTTGATAACGGCAAGGTCTGTGTTGGGGTCAATTCCCACAATTTTAACGTCCTTATATTGCTCCCCAGTATGGGTCACCACGGCAATTTCATCGGCTGAAAAGTCCTTAATAACATGATAGTTCGTTAAGATGTAACCATCTTCAGTTACGATAATGCCGGAGCCAAAACCCTTTTTGGGGGCGTTTTCCGGATGGGGTTCACGTTTTGGAGGATACTCCTTGTAGGGCAAGAGAAGTTCGCGCGCGCCCTTGAGCGCAGGATCTTTTTTTTCGGTAATAAGACTCACTACCGATTGGCACGCAAGCTGAGACGCCTTTTGAAATGTCTGGATAAACGGTTTTGTTATTTTCTCAAGTTCCAGCAAGTCCTGCTTTAATTGAGAAACGGACTCTTGCTGGTTTGCATACGTGGGATGGTAATGGGGAGAAGCGAACAGAAGGCTACATAGTACAACAAGGGCAGGGAAAGGTTGTAGGTACTTCATTTGTCCTGGGGAAATTTTTTTAATTTATAAAATAGATATCCGCTGACGGCGAACAAACCTGCGTCAGCAAAGAAGGTCTTAAGCACCGTATTTTTTGCCACCAGGGGATCCGTCAACCCATTTACCCTTCCCACTGCATTAAAGGTAAAATAGATAATTCCGATATACGAAACGCCTATACCTATTTTGCACAGTATTTTTTTAAAATTACTCATAAATAACTTTGAAATCCTCTACGTCTCATTAATGTCCTGGGGCAGTTTCTATCTTGCCTTTAATATCCAACTTCATCATTTCCAACCGGTTTGACAACTCGATTTGCGCCTTTCTCATTTCTTCCATTTCCTGGCGGATACCCTCTTTCAACGCCTTATTGTCCGTATCCAAATTGCTAAGATACCCATCTAATTTCTTGACGGAACCTTCAATTAACTCAATTTCACCCCGTAAATCCGTGCTTTCACCACCGATACCGCTCACTTCATTGTGCAGCCTATTGCCGTCATTTATCAGGAGAGAAATGGTCCTTGATAGGTCATCTATCCTCTTTTCCAAAACCTGGGTGGTTTTGGAAAGATCAACAATCTTATCATCAAGATTACCTGCTTGATCTTTTGGGACTGTACTGCAACCAAACAGGAATGCAAATAAGGATAAACTAGCGCAAAAAAAATAACCTCTCATCTCTTTAATTATAATTTATTTGATCTTGATAGGAAACACAAAAATAAATTTTATCGACTTGGAACATTTATTCAATATCGGCTGTTTGTATAGTTAATTGTTCTCCTTTCAAGCAAGCTGGTCTTCGCTTTCCTCCTTTTCTACGAAGATCGGCTTGCTTTGTTTATAGGTAGGCATCCAGAAGATTTCCCAGCGGTTCTTTATACCGCTTCCTTTCCACGTTGGGAATGTGGGCAATCTCGGACGGATGAACGCTTTTCCTTGCCTCGCTGACCTTAACACCATCCATTACCGGGACAGATACGTCATTCTTCTTCGACACCTTTTCCATCTGAGATACATTCACCTTTGCGCGGATATCGTTTACACTCTTAGTAACAGAACTTTCCACCTCATTTTTGAAATTACTGGTATCAACCTCTTTCGTGTTGCTCGGCTGTGCAGAAAGCCTCCTTATTTGTTCAAGAAGCTTTGATGTTGAAGTATTAACGCCCTCTACCATAAAATAGCTCCTAAGAAAAAATTCATTTGTTACCCATAAAAAACATTCACATAATTAGTCATAGCGATTATTATGCCTAAATTGTGCAATATGCGATAACAGGTACAATTTTCTTCATTCAGCAAAGAGAACCATACCCTATCTTACGAATTTCACTCAGATTAAAACAGTGGTAACTATTTTACAACAGGATGGTTACGTATACATTGACACAATAATCAGCAACCATTGCAAAAACACCCCGCCGAACAGAAGAGGTTCTTTTTTTTCTTTTAAAGGAAGACAATTCTATGGGCAGCGTAAACAAATACTAAAACACCGGCGTGCGTAATGATGTAAAATTCAACGTTGCTTAAAAAGGAACATCCTCCACGTTCAAATCATCAAAAGGCATATTTTCTGCGTCTGGCGATGAGTCCTTATCCGATTGGTCGGTAATCTTTTTTAATTTCCAAGCCTGAAGAGAATTAAAATAGACCGTTTCACCTTTTGGATTAATCCATTTTCGGCCTTTAAGATTAAACAGAATCTCTACATGCTCTCCAACTTTAAACGCATCCAACATCTCACATTTTTCCTGAACAATCTCAAACTTCAGATACTCTTGATATTGTGATTTTTCAGGAACATACTCTACGACAAACTCTCTTTTTTGGAATTTATCTGAAACCCTTATGGTATTCATAATTTCTACCAATTTTGCTTTGATTTCCACGGAAACTCCTTTAAATTAGGCCTTCGGCGAATTTCACTTGTAGAACGAAGTGGTACTTCGTTCTATAACTGCGGCTTTTCATGGAGAGCGAAGAACCTCTTCGCTCTACAAACCGCATAAATAAAATGAAAATTCCTGTACAATTAAATTATCACGTCCTTGCGACGAAGTAATTTTCAGCGCATCGTATAATGCAATGTCCATCAAGGCTGAAGCCTTGAGCTACTAAGCCCCCCCCAGCCCTAATACCTCGACACATTCATCTCTTCCATCTTCCCGGTAACCATGTATACAACCCTTTCGGCTATGTTGGTGACCCTGTCTGCAATGCGTTCCAGATTGTGTGAGACCCAGGTGAGATAGGTGGCCTCGGGGATTATCTTGGGGTTCGCTATCATCATCATTAAGAGTTCCTTATAGATGCGGTCGTGAAGGGCATCGACGTCATCATCAACGTGGCAAATAGCCCTCGCCGCTTCTACATCCCGATCTACAAAGGCCTTAAGGCAGCGGGTGAGCATGGACAAGGCTATCTCAGACATCTTTGGGATATCGATGAGTGGTTTTACCGGCGGGCCTTCACACATCATCAGGTTTATTTTAGCGATGCCCTCGGCATGATCGCCCATCCGTTCAAGGTCTGTTACCATACTCAGTATGGAAGCCAGGGTTCTCAAATCAACCGCCATGGGCTGCTGGGTGGCGATAAGAAAGATGCACTTCTCTTCAATGTCAAATCGTTTTTTGTTGATATGGGCGTCATTCTTAATGACCTTTTCTGACGCCTCCATGTCTCTCAGTCGAAGTGATTCTACCGATTCCTTTATGGCGATTGCTACCATGTCGCCCATCGTGAGAACCTCGTCCTGAAGATTTTTTATCGCCCTGTGATATGCTTCTCGTGTCATGTTTGCTCCTAAGCTAAGAACGTATTATGCTTGTAAATATCTGACCCCACCGATAAATCGGTGGGCTATTTCCAACTGTCCCTACGGGGACAAAATGCAAATGTGCAATAATTTGGGAATATACCCGGTACCATTAGCGGTTAACACTGACAGGGTTTAGAACCCTGTCAGTGTTTGGTCTTACCCAAACCTGCCCGTGATGTAGTCTTCCGTCGCCTTTTCACGGGGATTAGTGAATATCTCGGTTGTTACGTTGAACTCCATCAGCTTTCCCAGCATGAAAAACCCGGTGTAGTCGGAAATTCTGGCCGCCTGCTGCATGTTGTGGGTAACGATGATAACGGTGTAATGTTTTTTCAGTTCGACGAGCATGTCTTCTATTTTGCTGGTTGCGATCGGGTCGAGCGCCGAGCAAGGTTCATCCAGCAGCACAATTTCCGGTTCCATGGCAATAGCCCTGGCTATGCACAGGCGCTGCTGCTGGCCGCCGGAAAGGTCCAGGGCGTTTACGTGAAGCCGTTCTTTTACGTCGTCCCAGAGGGCCGCCCTCTTTAATGCCTTTTCACAGAGGTCTTTGAGGACGCTTTTGTTTTTCACGCCAAGCACCCGTGGCCCGTAGATGACGTTTTCAAAGATGGATTTGGGAAAGGGATTCGGCTTCTGGAATACCATGCCCACCCTCTTTCTTAGTTCCGTAACGTCTACGTCCGGCGCATAGATGTCGCAACCGTCTATTTTGATTTCCCCCTCTATTTTTACGTCTTCTATGAGATCGTTCATGCGATTGATGCATCGTATGAGCGTGGATTTACCGCAACCGGACGGTCCAATAAAAGAGGTTATCTTGCTTTTTGAAACGTCCAGGGTGATTTCTTTTAATGCCTTCGTTTTGCCGTAGTAGAGGCTTAAATTTATTACGTTAACGATTTGATCAGGTATAAGTATTTCCATGGTCTGCCCGAATTGTGTTCAGAAGTTATTGTAATATGTTTCTAGTTTAAAGTTTAAAGTTTCAATTGTTAACAATGTGAAAAAACAGTGAGCGTTCAGCCGATATTGATATATGTATTTAGCGGCTTCTTCTTGTTTACGCGTGGGGACACGGGCGCCGTGTCCCTACACCAACTCGTTCCCACGCTCTGCGTGGGAATGAATCGACAGGACGCTCCGCGTCCTGTTACTCCGGCAGGTTCAGATTTCAGGTGTGAACCAACACCACGAGTGCAACTGTATAGGGACGCAAAACGTCCCAGGATAGCATTCCCACGCAGAGCGTGGGAACGAGAAAAAAATCACATCGCCGATGAGTTATACCATTTTCTCAGCCTGTTTCGCAACAAAATGGCTGAAATGTTTAAAGTAAGGACGGTAATTACCAGCACAAGGGTCGTTGTGTAAACCATTGGAACTGCAGCTTCCACGTTAGGGGATTGGAATCCGACGTCGTAAATATGAAAACCCAGGTGCATGAACTTTCGTTCCAGATGCACAAAGGGATAATGGCTGTCGAGGGGCAGCGATGGCGCAAGCTTTACCACCCCCGTAATCATAAGGGGTGCTACCTCTCCCACGGCCCTTGCCATGGAGAGTATGGTGCCGGTAAGGATGCCCGGCGTTGCCTGGGGCAGCACTACCCGCCACAAAGTCTCAAATTTTGTAGCGCCGAGGGCATAAGAACCCTCTCGCACCGATTTTGACGCAGATGACAATCCCTCTTCGGTTGCTACGACGACGACCGGTACCGTCAGCAGCGACAAGGTAAGGGACGCCCAAAGTATGCCGCCGGTGCCAAACGTAGGCGTTGGCAGCGATTCTGAATAAAACAGGCTGTCAATACCGCCACCGATGAAATAAATAAAGAACCCCAGTCCAAAGACCCCAAACACGATGGAGGGAACGCCCGCGAGGTTGCTTACCGATATCCTCACCAGACGGGAAATAATATTGTCACCCGCATATTCCTTGAGATAGACCGCCGTCAACACTCCCAGGGGGACTACCGCGATGCTCATAATGAATACCATCATTACCGTTCCGAAAATGGCGGGGAATATGCCGCCTTCCGTATTTGCCTCCCGTGGCTCCGCAGATACAAATTCCCAAAACTTGCTGATATAGAAACCCACTTTTGCGAAAACGCCCATCTTGTTTGGCGCGTACATCCGGATAATCTGAAAGACCGGAAGTGTCCTTTCCCTGCCATCTGAAATAGTTACAACCACCTCTTGTTTCCGCGCCTCTTGATATAATTCGGCCAGTAGGTTTTCTTGCGTATGGTAAAGGGATTCCAGTCTGTTCACGTCCACCTGGATGTCATTCACCTTCTCCTGCGTATCCGCGTTTGACGGCAGTGCCTGCAAGCGCCTGAGCGTAAGGCGGTTTTTCTCCATAACGTAATTGATGTTCCCTATGGCGCGTTTCTCAACGTGCCGGATTTTCTTGTAGAGCGCGTAACTTTCTTTGATGAGCGCTTCCAATTCTTGTTCTGATATGGGTTTCGTATTTTCACCAACCTTGAGACCCTTTAAGAATCCGTACAGGTTACCCCATTCACGCCTTTCGAATGCAAGCGCATCGGGCGGATACTCACGCCGCGCAACCGCTTCGTGGTCTACCCATTGGAAATCCAGTCCAAAGGCGTCCCGATTCCCTATTTTTAATTTTGTTCGGTAGGTGTCTTTTATGTGAGGAATGGATTCTGTTTTTGCGATTTCTCCCATAACTACGGAGCCATCTTTTAAAACGAACCTTACCATTTCATGAGGCCAAAACACGCCGAGACCCTTTACCATGATGAGGAGAATTAACCCCCCAATCATCAAAAGGCTGATGGTAAGCATGCAGGCAGTTAGCCAGATATAGGGAGTACCCGTCTTGAGGATTTTTTTCATAATTTGCTATATCGCCGTTTCATTTTCTGCCTTACGGTTTCCGCAACGGTATTTACCAGAAAGGTCGTTATAAAGAGGAGCATGGCAGCCAGGAACAGCGTCCGGTACAAGGTTCCCCCCATAGGCGCCTCCGGTATCTCTACCGCAATATTTGCGGCGAGCGCCCTGAACCCGTTAAAGATGTTCCAGTCCATAATCGGCGTATTACCGGTGGCCATAAGAACGATCATCGTCTCGCCTACCGCCCTTCCAAACCCGATCATGATGGCGGAAAAGACGCCGGGGCTTGCCGTGGGCAGCACCACCCTCATAGCCGTTTGCCAGGGGGTTGCGCCAAGGGCGAGCGACGCCGATATGAGGCTCTTCGGCACGTTGTTCATGGCGTCCTCCGAGATCGTGAAGATGAGCGGGATTATGGCAAATCCAATGGCAAAGCCTACAACGACGGCGTTTCGCTGGTCGTATCTCAAGCCCAGGATGTCATTCAACCACCGGCGATAGTCATCGCTAAACAGGAGATGTTCACAATATCCGCTGAGCTGGATGGACACGTACGCGGCGATAATAATAAAGGGTATCAGGAAAAGCGCCTCCGCGCCATGCTTGTATCTGCCTTTAAATGCAGGGGGAATGTAATTCCAGAGAAAAATGGCAAAGGAGATAAATAAGAGAATGAAGAGCGGAAAGATAATAATGGCCGGGAAAATCTTCTCAATCAACGGCGCAAGCCACAATCCGGCAAGAAAGCCCAGCACCACACTGGGGAGCGCCGCCATAATTTCGATGACGGGCTTAATCGGTTTCAAGGTTTTGTGGAGAAATTGTGACGTATACAGCGCTGCCAAAACTCCGACCGGCACGGCAAAGAGCATGGCGTACATGGTGCCTTTGATGGTGCCAAAAATGAGCGGCGTCAGGCTTAGCTTCGGCTCAAAATCGTCAGTTCCACCGGTTGACTGCCAGACGAACTCGGGTTTTTCATATCCCTCATACCAGACGCGTCCAAAGAGCGTTTTGAGCGTTGTTTCGGGATGTGGGTTGGAAATATGCCAGAGGTACAGGGTGTTGTTTTCATCAACGGCCAGCGCCCCGTTTGCCTTTGGGGAAAAGACGATGGTTGCGGGCTTGGCGGTTGTGGTAATGGTCAGCAGTGTTTGTTCAGAGGTTGCGTGGTTGAGGTTAATCGTTCCGTCGGACGCCGCCGTCAAAAAACCTTTATCTCTAAAAGAGGGGGCAATTGCTATGACGGCGGCATTATGAGATTTGAGGGTGTGTATTCTTTTTAGCGCCCAGCCGGACGCCAATGCCTCATCCCGCACCCGCATCCAGACGTTGATCCCTCCCCGTTGGTCGCCAACCACAAGGGAAACGTCGCCCAACAGGAACCCTAATGCCGTAATCGCCGTGTCGGACGCCTTTATTTTCTCAACCAGATAAGGGTTCTCCTTGTCGCTGATATTGAAATGGAACAACTCGCCGTTGGACGCCCCGACGTAAAGGTTCTCCAGGAAATGGTCGAGAGCCAGTGACGTTACTGCGGGAGTCATTGCAAGGCGTTCGTCGGGAGGACTAAGGTGTGGCGCGTCATTACGTCCCGCTCCTGAGATGAGGCCGGTAATATCCTGCACAACCTCTTTTTTCTCTCCCCTGCCAAAGAGCGACGTTGTTTCTTCCGTAGCTCTTAATAACAATCGCCCGTCTTCTGAGCTTGCAATCAACACCCTTGCGCTGTCGCTCTTCTTGCAGATGATGGATTTGAGCGGTTTCTTTTGATCATCAAAGCACAGCGGTTCTTCCTCTGACACTTCGGGAGAGATAATCCTCACCCCCTGGTCAAACGATTCGGAAAAGCTGAGAGCAACCGTCAATAATCTTCCATCATCCGTGCCGATAAACAGGTGATTATCCGCCATATCAACTGATGTGATCAGGGCATTTCCCAGTCCCGACAACGGATGTTTTTTTATAACGGCGCCATCGGTCAGGGAAATAAATTCCACGAGGCCTTTTTTATAAAGGACGCATGCAATCTCCTGCTGATCATCCGTTTTTAGAGCAATCACACTTTCGGATAACAGGAATGTCTTTTTGTCGATTACCCGGGCGTCCTTCAGGAGGGGATAGACCTCCAAAAAGATAAAAATAAAAAGCGCCAGGATAACAACAATAACAGCCGCACCACCGAGTTTAATAACCCAGTGGGCGGCTTTATCAGTAAACCTTCTTCTTTTGATGCTTTTCATGAAAGCTACTCTATCTTCTTAAGTTCCTCCTGCACAACCGAGGCCGGCAATGGAATGAAACCATCCTTTATAACGACGTCCTGGCCTTCCTTACTCATAATGAATCTTATAAACTCCTGAATGAGCGGGTCAAGCGGCTGTCCGGGTTTCTTGTTAATGTACACGTAAAGGAATCGCGCCATCGGATAAGAGCCGTTCATGACGTTTTTAATTTCGGCATCCTTATACGGTTCTCCTTCTTTAAACGAAAGGGGCAAAGTACGTACCCCGGAGGTTGTATAACCAATACCGCTGTAGCCTATGGCATATCGGTCTTCATTGATACCCTGCACCACGGATGCGGAACCCGGCTGCTCTTTTACGGTATCTTTGAAATCTCCCTTATAGAGGGCGTGTTCCTTGAAATAGCCATAGGTGCCTGACGCGGAATTACGGCCGTAGAGACTGATTGGTCTCTTTGCCCACTCCCCGGTCAAACCAAGCTGATCCCACGTCTGTACGTCCACCTTGTAACCACCCTTGCGCGTCTTGGAAAAAATGGCATCCGACTGGGGCAGACTTAAGCCCTTTAATGGATTATCCTTGTTCACATATATCGCCAGGGCGTCCAGGGATGTCCTTATTGCTGTGGGTTTGTAGCCATATTTCTTTTCAAAGGCATCAATTTCTGTAGGCTTCATTGCCCTGCTCATCGGACCTATCTGGGCAGTGCCGGAAATCAATGAAGGCGGCGCGGTGGTGGAACCCTTGCCCTCTATCTGAATCTTTACGTTTAGGTCATGAGGTTATTCATGGTATCGGAACCGATACTGCTCAAGTTTCCAGAAACGCCGCCGGTCTTGGTATAGGGTTGTATATTTGCGTCAACCTTAATCTCTTCACCGGCGAAAGCAATACCGGCCAAACTAAAGTTCAAAAATGCAACTAACAGCCAAGTCTTTTTTACCATACCCTGTTTCCTCCTTACATTATTGTTAATTTAGGAATACTATGTTACTCAAATTCATGGTGAAAGTCGACTCATTTTTTGAAGTGGCGGTTGTCATATTCCACTACCGCCTCATCTGAATCGAATACGACTGTTTCGTTATGTGGTCCGTACCCTATCTTCGTAATGCTTTTCCCCATTTCCCCTGTCTTATCAAAGTCTGCCTTACGGGTAGGCGAGGCAAAGACGTACAGCCTTCCATCCATTTCAAACTCACGATAGGCCTTAATATTAGCCTTTCCAGCGAAGAGCTTCTTCGCTCTACAACAAGCCCGAAGGGCAGTAAGTATATAGCCAGGGGTGAAGCCCCTGGTCAAGAAACAAAAGATAACCAGCCCCGAAGGGGCGACAGAAAAGGACGCATAGCATGGCTGGGATGCCTATTTTTTCTAAAATGTATTATTGTTTTGATCACGAAAACAAAACATCCTGCCTCCCCTTCGGGGCTTGTATTCTTTTATTGTCTGTAACAGGGGGCTTCACCCCCCGCTATATCC
>JACVXV010000227.1 GCA_015661205.1 Candidatus Brocadiaceae bacterium | reverse complement strand
CTCTCATTTGCTTGTTCCATTTTTCCCTCCTTTGAAATAATTTAAGTATAGCTTATTTCAATTAGAGAAATTCCGTTTCCGTCTGAAGCAGAACAATTTTGGATCATCTGATTTGCCAGACCATGATAGCTCTGTAAGAGTTCCGGAAGGTATTTTACCTTATCTATTTTGTAAAGATCCTTAAATGCATCCTTCGCCTGGCGGAATTTCCCCCTTGCCAGTAACTCTCTTGCCTGTATTTCAAGCGTTTCCTGGTCGAAGAAAGACTTTTGATGGGGCATGTTTCCTTTGCTTTTGTTGTGTGGATTTGACATGGTGTTATAATTTGGATGCCGCTTAGCAACAGTGTAAAAAGTGATTGATAGGGGAGATAAGCTCCGTTATTATGCAAAAAAGGGCATGGATAAAGGGTGTCTCACACTCGGTAATAATGTATTGGATATGGTGCTTAAAAATACTCAGATATGCACCAAAATATGGCTTCAATTTTACCCGATGCCCTTTTGACGTCAAATGTTTTCTCAAAAGAGAGGGGGTGACTGTGTAAACCTTTTCATTATTTATGATTTTGAATCAAATAAAAAAACTACCGAAACCACAGATTTCACAGATTGTGGCATTCGAGAAAAGTTGGGTTTCGCCTTCAGACTGTGCCAAATGAACTTTTTTCATTTCAGCCTGATTTCGTTGCATTTTGTGACATTTCTACCCTTAAAGTGGGGAGGAAATATAAAAAATAGCGTAAAATTGTCCATTTGACCCAGTCTGCTCACTCAACCAAACCTTTCTGGTTGTAGTATTTGTTAATTGTTTCCTCATCTAACAACCGAGATCACCCGTTGTAAGTGGCTGGCTACGGCGAGTTGTTAGACACGGTTTAAAACAGAAACAGGATAAGCACAAAAGGTATCATCCACGGTAACAATTGTTAAACCATGTTCCAGTGCTTGGCAAATTAACATACGATCAAATGGATCACGGTGGATTTTAGCAAGATTAGCAAGTTGAGACACACTGGTTACACTGAGGGATAAACTGGCTATTTGGTGCTTTTGCCGTTGTATTGGTAAATAAACACTGGGATGTTGAGGTAACGGAAGTTTACCAAGCTGATATTTAACGATCGCTTCCCAAAGCAATACAACACTCAAGTAGACTTCGTTATCAGGGTCACGAATGTTATACAGCATATCTTCTGGCAAACGTTTCTCCCCGCTGATAAACCAAAGAAAGATATGGGTATCCAAAAGTAGTTTCATTGACCCTCAAACTCCTGTATAATGTTTTCAGGTAGTGGATCGTCAAAGCCATCTGGTACCATAAACTCTCCCTTGCATAATCCAAAAGGCCTTGGTAGATTAGAAGTCGAAGCAATGGGCTTGAATTCTGCGAACGGTTTACCGTTCTTCATAATAACAACTGTCTCTCCACCTTCCACACGTGGAAGATAGACCGATAAATTTTGTTTTATTTCATCTACGCTAACTCGAACCATTTAATCAACCTCCGAGAATATTTTCATACGCCTAACGGCAAAGCTCTGCGGTAGGATTTTTGGCAACATTACAAGTGCATTTTCAACTTCCGAATAAAATGCTAATCCTAAAGGAAGACTTCTTTCAGAAAAATACATCACTGCTTTACTGAATTCGCGGAGTGTTTTCAGATGAAATTTATATTCATTCGTATTGTGAATTAGGTTCTTGACATCATTACTTGCCTGTTTTGGCCAATTTATCAGCATATATGTGCCTACCATTTTCGCTTATTCTGCCAACAAGAATACCCCAACTCTTGTCAGTCATCGTAGATACATTTTGTTTAAGAATAGGGGCGATAGGTGCATTTTGTGGAGTTTTAGTGTAGTGAAAAGGATTTGAACGAGCTTGGGTTACTAAACTTGCCGCGTATTCACATAATAGTTCTTTTTCTTCTACAGAAATGAAATCTCAATCGTTTGTCGGTACAGTTATTACAACAAGAGGATTATTAGTTAGTTCACCCCATAAGAAAGGTTTTTCATAAGACTGCTCTATTTGGGGATGTTGTTTTAGAATTCTTAGATGCAGTTCCATTCCTTGTTCAGCCGGAGTGTTACCAACAATATTATTGTCCGGCTTATTATCCCCAACCTTGAGATAGTCTGGGGAATCACACATCAGTTCCACCTTATTCCAAAATTTCGGTAAATGGATAGAATCCGCTGGAAATTTAGCATTAATTTGGTATCCCTTTTCGTTCCATTTGTTAAGATCAACATAGCTATCGAAGGCAAGCCTATATGATTTACCATTGTTATCGTAAATCACAAGAGTCGGTAATTCAGCTCGCCCCGCAAATAGCTTTGTTATTGTAACTTCCAGGTCTGATGACGAACCCAGACCTAAAAAGGCTTGGCGAATCCTTTGCTCATTCATAGCATCCAAACTCCAAAATAACCTCTCAATTAAATAATTTTTTCTGCAACCATCATTTGCCTGCAGAGGGACTTGAATTGAGCCTTTGTCTGTTTCAGCGTCTCTTGTGGCCGTAGGTGCAGATTTGAGTAACCAGGATGCCGTGACTGTTTGTTGTTCCGCACCCGTTTCTCAGATCAGGCAGAAAAAAATCAAGAGAAATGATAAACAATGTTGTAGCATGATGTTCTCCTCTTTTGGCAATGCTTTCAAATTTGATGCGAACAAAGGTCCCCATGCTTATGTCGGTTTTACAAAGCACATGAAGTAATGACTACGAACTACATCTGCTTTACAACACGCTAACAAAATTGTATTTCTGTTTAAGGAAGTTAACTATGTATCTAATAAGTTTTCCTTACTTCATCAAAAAACATAACACAAGTCAAGTAAAAATAGTATTAACATGAGATATGTTTGCACATGGCGCCAGAAAGATAATTGTTCACATAATCTGTACTACAATCCATCAACTTCTTGTTTTTTATGCTCGTTTTTCAAAATGCATAACTGTAGGGCATTGATTAGATGAGGCTTACGTAAAGTTTGGAGCATTGAGTTTTTTGTCATTTGAAAATTGGTAACACGTTAGTGTTTTGAAAACACGTATTACCGATAAGCTCCGTACCGATAAGCTCCGTAGGAGCAACCTGTTTGTAGCAAGATAGGATGCCATAGCAGACATTAGCTCCGTCAGGAGCGACCTGTCTGCCGGTCAATCATAAACAGGCCGTTCCTACGGAGCTGTTTACCCTATTGAATTTTATTGCGCTACAAACAGTTGCAAGGCTGAAGCCTTGCCCTACGCAGGATTTCTTACCGCCTTGTCGATGGGGGTGAGTTCGTCAATTTCTTTTTTGCTTCCCGCTCCCAGCGCCTTGAATTTTCTTGCCGTCGGGAGTACCCGGCCTTCGTAGGACGCGACTGCGGCATTAAAAGATTCTACTGACTTGCCGAGCGACCCGCCAAGCCTTGCCAGGTGTTCAACCATGACGGCAATGCGTTCGTGAAGCTCCTGGCCGAGGTTGCTGATTTGTTGGGCGTTTTCGGCTATCTGTTCTTGCCGCCAACCGTAATGCACCGCCTTCAGAAGGGCAATCAGGGTGGTTGGCGTCGATAGTATGACCCGTTGTTTTATGCCGTCTTCAATCAATGCCGGGTCATGTTCCAGTGCGGCGCTGAAGAACATTTCTCCCGGTAAAAAGAGGACGACAAATTCCGGCGTTGGTTGAAACTGGTCCCAATACGACTTTGCACTCAGTTGGGTTATGTGCGTCCGAATCTGCTGCGCGTGTTCTTTGAGCTTTGATAGCCGCTGTTCATCGGTGGTGGACTCCAGGGCTTCCAGGTAAGCCTTAAGAGGGGCTTTGGCGTCAACGACAATATTTTTGCCACCCGGCAGCCGCACAAGCACGTCTGGGCGCAAGCGGCCGCCATCCGTTGTTACCGATTGTTGCTCGTAAAAATCACAGTATTCAAGCATACCGGCCATCTCGACGACCCTTTTTAACTGTATTTCACCCCAATGCCCCCGGACGGTTGGAGACCTTAGTGCCTTGACCAGGTTTCCCGTTTCGGATTGCAGTTTCTCTTGTGTTGTCATCAGCGACTTGACTTGCTCCGTCAGGCTTCCGTAAGCCAGTATGCGTGCCTTCTCCAATTCCTGGATCTGAACGTCCACCTTTTCTAATGATTGTTTGATGGGAGAAACGAGCGTTTCCACTGCCTTTTGGCGCATTTCCAGGTCTCCCTTTGCCTCGGACTGATATTTTTCAAGGGTCGTCCTGGCCAGCTCTAAAAAGGATTGGTTATTGCTTTTCAGCGCATTGGCTGAAAGGGCTGAAAAGGTGTCACTCAGCTTTATGGTTGCATCGTTGAGGATGGATAGTTTCTCGCCGGACGCCTTGCGTTCGTGTTCCAGCGTGGTTTCCAGCCTGGCAATCGTTTGGGTGAGTTCTGAAATCTGCTTGTTTTTTTGCTCGAGATCGACGCGGGTGGTTGCCAGGTCATTTTGTGCCGTCAATAGCCGGTCTTTGACCAGGGTAGTTTGCGATTTGGCGATAAACCATGCGATAGCGCCTCCTGCCAAAAGCCCGCCCGCAGAGGCAATTGCCAGCCAGTATGTTTCCATGAAATTAGGCCTCCGGCACTTTGTTTGTACGTAGGGCAAGGCTTCAGCCTTGCAACTGTCTGAATAGGTACTTGGGATTGCAATCCAAAAGGGCATAGGTGTTAAGTTAAGCGCTATGACCGAGGTTGAGATTAACACAAAATCGAATATCGAACAAGGAATAACGAATGTCGAATGATGAAAGCTGAAATTTTTACTTGTGCCTGTCCACCCCCATGATCACCTGCCGGCGGGGGGACAGTGGATTGCCGTGTCTTCTTTAATTCTCGCGCCGTTGTTGTTCACACATGGCTTACCCATTCTACCGCAAAATCTCCTAACTTAACACACAGGTAATAAATCCCCGCGCTACGAAATCCACATCAATTTGTGTAATCTGTGGTGCCAATGCTTTTTTAATCGCCCAGTTAACGATCACTTGTCAACACAATCACGCTTTCGATTTTTGCTATGTTGACCTTGGGCTGTACCTTTACGGACTGGAAGAGGTTGCCGCCTTTTGTCGAGGTCTCCACAACGGTTGCAATCGGGAGTGATGGTGGATATTGCCCGCCGATATCAGATGACACAATGTCGTCCCCTTTTTTTAGCTTTGCCGCTCGCGGCACATACTTCAGTTGGCACAGGGGACTGGCGTTTCCTTCTAAAATTACTTGTTCCCGTGTTTGAAGCACCCGTCCGGGAATGCGTGATGACGGGTCGGTAATAAGTTGCACGACGCTATTTCCGCTATTAACGGTAACTACCCTTCCTATGAGGGCGTTGTTTGCTACCACAACGTCGTTACATTTTACGCCTTGCTTTTGACCGGCGCTGATAATGATGCTTTTCCGGAAGTTTGACGCATCGTATCCGATGATATCAGCCGGTATTAATGCTGTCTTGCCCGGTTTATTTTCGGCCTGAAATTTTGACACGAGATGTAGCTTGTTCTGCAGTTTGTAGAGGGCGTCTTGCTGCCCCGTGATGGTGTTTTTAAGGGCAGCGACCTGTTCTTCAAGCTCCCTTTTTGCCTGTGCGTCACGCCATGAGGAAAAAATGTTTTCAAAGAAATCGCTTACGGTATTACTGCAGAAGCAGGTTGCCCATTGAAAAGGCCTTATCGGCGCAACGCAAGTCGTTTTTATGCGGGAAGAAAACGTTATGGGGGAAAACAGCAAAAACAACGACACGGCAAGAAGTATGATTATGGTTACGATGGGGTTACTTATAAGATTGGTGAAACTAGGTGTGGATGTCCTCATCCTGTAGAACAGCCTTAAAGAGATCGAGATTTTCGAGGAGATAACCCGTTCCCCTTGCAACGGCTGTTAAAGGGTCGTGTCCAACCACGACAGGTAAACCCGTTTCCTCCGCCAGTAGTTGGTCGAGTCCTCTAATCAGTGCGCCACCGCCCACCAGCACAAGACCGTTTGTGATGAGGTCTGATGCAAGCTCAGGCGCAGTTTTTTCGAGGGTGGATTTTACGGCAAGTACGATTTTATCTATAGGTTCTTTCAACGCCGCACGGATTTCGATGGAGGTGATGGTTGTCGCTCGCGGCAGACCGGCAATGGCGTCGCGCCCTCTGACTTCGAGGGTTAATTCCTCTTCCAGTTGATAAGCGGAACCTATTTGTATCTTTATTTGTTCCGCCGTACGGTGGCCTATGTCAAGATTGTACGTTTTTCTCACGTATTGCACGATGGATTCGTCAAACTCATCACCGGCAATCCTGAGACTTTCATGGGTAAATATGTCGCCGAGCGAGAGGACGGCCACCTCAGTTGTACCACCGCCGATATCAACGATCATACTCGCCACAGGCTCTCCCACCGGAAGGCCAACGCCAATTGCAGCAGCCTTTGGTTCCGAAATGAGATAGACCTCCCGCGCGCCCGCGCGTTCAGCCGAATTCACTACGGCGCGTTTCTCCACGGCCGTAATACCTGATGGAATCGCTATCAGTATCCGTGGGCGGACGCCCCATTTGCGCTTGTGCACCTTGGTGATGAAATACTTAAGCATGGCCTCGGTGATGTCGAAGTCGGCTATAACGCCGTTTTTGAGTGGCCGTATTACGGAAATGCTGCTCGGCGCTTTTCCAAGCATGGCCTTGGCAACGTTTCCTACGGCATTGCCGTTGAGGAGGACTTTGTTTGTACCGGGTTTTACCGCCACAACTGAAGGCTCTGATAGCACGATCCCGTGACCGGGAATGCAGACAAGGGTATTTGCCGTACCCAAGTCTATACCCATGTCGGTTGACATGAAGCCTAATATATAATCTAATGGATGCATTTATTGATATCGGTTAGTAAACGGTTAGGTGTCTTTTAAAAGCAACTATGATTTTAATGGTTCACAAGTGCTGTCGTTTTTTATAGTTAACGAATATACTAGATTATACGGTTACTATTTGCACGAAGTCAAGTGGAAAAGTCAGTTTATCTATCAAATAAAAACCAAAGGTTCTCCCCGTAATCGGTAAATTTGCCTTGCATTTTCACTAGTATTGGGATAACTTACATGCGTGAATTTTTAGGGAAAAGAAACATTGATTTACTGAAAATTTTTACCGATATAGTTCTCGTTTCACGTTCCCAAGCTCCTGCTTGGGAACGTGATTGGAATAAAAGCTCTGCTTTGAGTTAAAAAAATCTTTAAAAAAAACGAAGCAAGAGCTTCTGTTCCAAGTGCGTTCCCAAGCAGGAGCTTGGGAACGAGGAGAACGCTGGAGCTTGGGAACGAGAAGGAAAATGCTGCCGAATGTCGAATATTGAACAAGGAATTTCGAATTACGAAGTTTTTTTATTCACTTCAACATTCGAAATTCCTTGTT
>JACVXV010000226.1 GCA_015661205.1 Candidatus Brocadiaceae bacterium | reverse complement strand
TGGTTATAAATCACTGGGTTGCCTGCAAACAGCCATGTATCATACACTTGGTAATTTGCCGGAACCAATACTTACCCACAGATTCTGCGGATGAGGCATTTAACCAGGATCTGTGATGGAGCAAATACGATCTGCAATTCAGCAGTCACGTGCCTGCATCGCCGACTTAACTGGCAGAAATCCCAATGTTTTATATGAACTTGGTATTGCACAAACATTGGGAAAACCGACTGTTATGCTTGCACAGGATTTGCAAGACGTTCCTTTTGATTTAAAACAATATCGCATTATTTCATATGACAAGAAGGAAGTAAATGCCGAAAGACTTCGAAATGATTTACAAACTGCAATTTCTACTGTGCTTGGAAGGGATAGACTTGATGAGGCAAGAAGTCTAATTACAAATGGAATGTATAGGGCAGCAGTTGCAATGCTTGGTGTATTACTCGAACATAGCCTTCATCATATTTTGTCAAATAGCCAACTCATGGACTTAAGAATAAAAGAGCCAATTTCTCGAACACTCTCTATGGGGAAAATGGTGGAAATTCTGCGAAAAGCTGAAATTATCCCTCAAGAAGAGCAAAGCAAACTATGTGAAGCAACAATGATAAGAAATCGGGCTGTCCACGACCTTACAGAGCCTACAATGGACCAAGCGAATATGATGCTTGATTATGTAGCTACCTTCATAAGAAATTACATAAAAAATGCCGAACAACCGCATTAAGACCGACGCCGAGAAGCGTGGCGGCGCGGCTTATGCGGAGCGCTTGTGGTAATAAAATTAAAAACTTTGTGTAAAACTTCGTGTTTTTTACGGTTAATTTCTTTTCAGTTGCGGCTTGGCCGCGTTAGGAACGGATTGTCTAAATCCGGGATAATTACCCTACTTTGCATCTTTGCCGCCTACATTCCGGCGATGATACTCGTTCAACAGTGCGAGTATTTTCTGGTCAACGACTTTAGGCCATATCATATAAGCTGCTTTGAGGACTGGACGCAGAGATTATTAAGTTATTTCAATCCCTTTGCCGCCACCGTTTGGTTGCACCGCCCGGTTCCTGAATCCTTTGAATGGGCGTCTTCTCTGATATTTAAAGGATATCCGGGGATATGGCACGTCGTGTCGCTCTCCTTTCGTCTGCTCACCATCGCGCTGGTATGGATACTTTTGGGATGCTTCAGATGTTCGAATCATGCAAGGATTATCGGGACGCTCTTCATTGCGTTTTTCCCCGCGTTTCCAGAATCACAACTTATATTTGCCGAGACGCTGCTCATCCCTTTCCTGCTAATAACCTACATCGGCGTTATCGTTTTGTATAAAGAGGCAGGAACGCGTGGCGCTAGGACGTCCCTTGCCGTTATGACGTCCGCTTCGTTTATCCTCATGACCCTCTGCAAGGAAATATTAGCGCCGCTCTCCTTCACCTTCCTCGTCTTTTTTTACCCCGTTCTGTGGCGAAGGCAAAAAACCCTTTTCAGGGCTTTTTACACGGTTATGTCCCTTGCAACCCTGCTACAACTGGAGCGGTGTTATTTGACGATCTTTCAGCCCTACGCCCAGGGTGGTGAAAATGCCGGGCATTCGCCAATGTCCGCAATTACTAATCTGGTGTGGATTGTAGGGGATTCTTTTTTGTTAAGGACGAATATCGCGCCGACAACCATACTCCTTTTCTTATTCACCATCGTCGGCTTCTATCAACTGGCGCGCGCGTTCACCGGCAAGCAACCGTCCCGTGGCGTGGGATTGCTTTGTGTAATTTCATTCGTCATCACCGTAGTAATCCACCTTTTAACGCCATACAGGGCGCTTCGGTACCTCTATCCGGGCGCGGTCTTACTGGTACCGGCCATGGCGTATGGCTACGACGCCCTTCTGCCGGCAAGTACCCGGCTAAAGTCGTGGATTTTTAAATATCTTGCCATAGCCCTATTCCTTTTTAGCCTGCCCGGTATCTACGCGCAGGCGCTCTCTATGCAGGCGTCGAGCAAGGCGGACTGGGCATTTTTATCATATATTGTTCAGCAATATTCTGCCGGCAAGGATATCGTCTTTGTGAAAGAGCCGGATTACGAGCGCAGTATCTGGGCGAAATCAGAATTGCTGGGGGTTAATTTGACTGGACAGCTCAGGACGGGGAACAACGGACACATTTTAGAGGTGGAGAGCGGTATTGATTTCCAGTCTATTAATCCGAACTCAATTGTTGTTTTTACTCCGGTAATGAATCCAGACAAAAACAAGAAAGACCTTCTATCGCTTAAGATTGACAAAACGTTTGATTTTACAAAACAAGGAACACCATACACCGTCCTCTCTCGCATTCAATCTCTAACAAAAACCTTTAATCCGTTTTACCGGTTTTTAGCAGAGGGCGGTTCAACCCCATTTCCCGGCCACTACTGGCAGACATACATCCCTGTTTCCGGGGTGCGTGCATTCTGAAGTTCCTTATTTATCAATTGAATAGGATGTGTTAAAATTGTACATACGAAACAACATAAGAAAGGAGGCCGTAAATGACTGTTATGTCACCCAAATTGGGTGAGGCTTTGGTCAAAACAACACATTCAAAAGACATAAATGACGCTCTCAATAGAATTTTCTCCGAATATTTGGAATTGAAATTGGGGGCATTGCAAGAGGCAGTTGAGGGATTTCAGAGAAAATGGGGAATAGGTTTTGAGGAATTTAAAAGGAACTTTAAAGAAGGAACTTTGAAAGAGGATGGTTATTCCTTTAGTGCTGAAAAAGATTTCTGGCAGTGGGAAGAAGCTGAGACATTAAAAAAACACTACGAAGAGATTAAAAGCCAGTGGATATAAGCCAATTTCTTCTCATATTGCTTGAAGGCCTTTCTGGACTGCACTTTGTTGAGAAGGTGGATATCCATACAGAGGTGTTTGTCTTTAAAGGCCGTATAATCCTAAAGAACAATCGCTTCTTACAGATATATTTTAATGAAACTACTGGAACAACAGCCTTTGCACTTATAGAAGATGATAGGCGGATTTGGGGTGTATACTATGACAATATGAGGGGATGACATGTCCATCCACTGGAAAATCCTGAGATACACCATAATATAAATAAAAAAACTATTGAAGAAATAATTGGGATGTTATCAGAGGTGTGGTCGTTTCTAAGATAGTTGAAAAAGATACACCCATTGTATACATAACAATCACCGAATGCCTGATTTAACCATGCACACTCAAAAAGAAATTAAAAACATTCTTGAACGCCATTTCAAAGAGATCGCAGACGCCTGTAAAATCGAAGCGGCCTTTCTCTATGGTTCGTGGGCAAGAGGCAGTCCAAAAGAAAGTTCAGACGTGGACGTTGCTATCGTCTTTTCTGAAACGGGTGACGAGGACAAGGTCTTTGAGATGATAACGGACATAACACTTTCTCTGATGAAGGAGATAAGGTTCGAGGTAAATATCATCCCGATCTTTTTAGACTTTAGAAAACCGATGCTTTATTACAATGCAATAGTCCTGGGAATACCCGTGTTTATCAGAGAGCAATAC
Organism: Candidatus Brocadiaceae bacterium; assembly: GCA_015661205.1. GTDB lineage: Bacteria > Planctomycetota > Brocadiia > Brocadiales > Brocadiaceae > JACVXV01. The sequence goes on along the minus strand of JACVXV010000226.1, from coordinate 804 downwards.
CGGTACGCGGCCTTACTTAATGAGGCGATATTTCAGATGGAAGACTTTAGTATCTTCGGCACTGGATGGCAATTGGAGGTTGCGGATAGAAATATAAAGGAGGTAACACGTGCCTGAGTTCAGCTATGCAAGGGGTAGAATAGAAGAATCTGTTCAGTTTTTATCGGGAGAGATAAGGGAGTTCCAATCCGATTATGCAAACAAGACTCTCAGTAATTATCAGGAAGACTCAAAACTCCAGAAATTAATGGACAGGACGGTAGAAAACATCCTTACCGCCTTGATTGAGGTTTGTGGGGCGGTGCTAGCAGAGGAAGGAATAAGGGCGGAGAATTATGGGGAAGTGTTGGAAAAATGCAGTAAATTTATGGGATTATCGGAATGTGAACAAAGAGACTTGTCTGGATTGGCAATCCAGCGGAATCGCCTCGCGCACAGGTATCTCAACTTTCGCTGGCAGGCTATAAAAATGTATAAAGACAAGAAAGATGCTGTTTTGAAATTAATACAATTAGTTTTGGAACGGGAAAAGAAGAAAAGAGGTGGGTGATGTGGCAGCTAAAGCTACGAGAAAGGCTTCATGGGATAGAACCTGATTCAGGAGTGAAACAATGAAGCGGTTCAGTGAATATAAGAGTAGGGTGGAATCAGACAGGATGGTACTCTTTGAATGCAAGAAGGCAATAAAAAATATTGACAATTCTGGTAACTATTCAGCGAAAATATTTTAAAATTTAATTGACATGATTTCTGTGAATAACCTGCAAAATTATTTGATGGTAGTGGGAGGCAGTATTTAGCCTG
>JACVXV010000225.1 GCA_015661205.1 Candidatus Brocadiaceae bacterium | reverse complement strand
CGTCGCACTCGACCGCGCGTCGGAGCCGGGTGGCGGCCCGTATCGTCATACCCACGGCATATTGTGGTCTTATCCTGCTAACCTACAGGGCCTTGGAAGAGAAGCCTTAACCCCGGCTCGGAGACAAACCGGGAGGACGCCCTGACGATTTTCAAAGTGAAAGGTGGTTTTTCGGTGATGCTTTCGCCGTGATTTTGAGAAAGTGCGCAAATCCGCATAAATACTAGCTTTATGAAAAACGCTGTAAACCCGCATGAATAAAGGGTTTATAACCTATCCGTGAGAATTATTTTGTGAATCGTATAGACCCGCATAAACACTACGTCTACGGCGTTTTGAAAAATGGCAAAAAAATAGCCCGTCAGAAATGGCGGGCTAGGATACTGTTAAACGCTTGCCCTTTTCTGCAAGTGCATATTAGCCACTTTGGACACACAACGCCTAAAACGAATTCTAGCAGTTTTTTTGTATAAACTTAATCGTATCAACTTGCTCTACCAATTCAAATCTTTTAGACTCTATCATCTCATTAACCACCGCATCAACTTCGCAAAAAGCTGTATCATGGAAAGCTATTATACCGCCGATAACGACATTCTTTTCCCATGCCAAAGCGTCTTTTTTACAGCCGATAAACGAGTGATCCCCGTCTATAAACAAAAAGTCTATCTGTCCAATCCAGTGCTTACCAAGTGTTGAGCTGTCACCAATTATGAGAAACGACTTTTTGTATTCCGATATGCCAAGACGCTCCAATGATACATTGCTGAGGAACACCTGCAATCCTTTCGCAGTCAGATAGTCGTAAACTACGCCAAACCCCCGCCACAAGAAGTGCCGTCAGCAGCTTGGCTGCCCGGAGATCCTTGTGCAGGGCTTTGCCCTTGCTGAAATGGTCGGAAAAAAACTCGATACAGAATGCCACAAAGCCGAGGCATGTGAGGACAATTTGTGCCGTGGTGTTAAGTGTGTCTGTCTGCATCATGTTTCTCCCATATTTCCAACGTTTCAAATCAGACAGACCTAAGTTGAGTTCCATCAGTTTCTCGTACGCGTTCTAGTTCTACGAACCTTAGTTTATCGTCTGGACTATCATCAAACGATATCCACAGGTCGGTGATTGCTTGGGATACCGATGAGCCACTCATCACGAATATCCTGACCGGAAACATCAAGTATGGGCCGCGAAAAGGACTCGTCGTATTTGGCGCTTCAACGGTGCTGACTTCTGCAGCCTCGACCGGGTGAACGCTCATCGTTAGGGCAAGTTGTTCCTTCCTTTGTGTGTCACGTCTGTCTATCAGCGTGAACTAAAGAGAGAAGGAAGCAACTAGCAGCGCCAGTAGCACCACTGAGTTATTCAGGGCAGCATGACCCAAGCCACTGAAAATACGGTTTGCAGCGGAACGGGGATTCTCAACGCTAGGATCATCTGGCATGGAGGGTTCTGTCGGATTTTGCGGTTCAGTCATGATATTGCGACAGCTAACACGAGGGTCAGCTACGAGGCCGCATTTTTGGCCGAGTTAGCTGGACCCATTCGTTAGGTCTTCCTGAATTCCGAGTACATAATCATCGGTTTTCCCCATACGTAATCCTTTATGTGGGACGGCTCTATTACCACGGGTTTTTCGAGCCATGCCCAGAACGACTTGATCTCGCCGTAAATGGTATCAATCCGTATTTCGTGCCCCCCGACGACAAGCTGGTATTTGCAGAGATACTTGTTTTCAAAAGTGTCGTAGACAATACCGGGCAGGCTGAAGTTCTGCGTTGGTTGGTTGGAAAGCAGAATGTAGTTCCGGCCTTCATGTATCCACGTGATGCCCCCCAGTATAGGATAGTCAATGGGTTCATTTTTCATCAAATCGCCACGCATGTGCTGCAAGTAGTTACGACACTCTTTGACGGGAGCGAGTGCCTTTCCTAATGCCTTGAGTTCAAGTTGATCCTTTCTGATGAGGGTCATGGCTGAGACGATTTCGTGGAAACGGTGGAAATAGTCTATGAGCCCAAGGGTAGAGATATAGATTTCCGTAACAATAGAGGTATCGGCCTCTACCTTCATTGAGTCCTCAGCTTGAAGAGTTGCTCGCTCAAAGTCAGCAAAAAGATGGTCCACTATCAAGAGGCACTTTTTGGCTGTGTCATAAAGGATCACGAATTTTTCTTGCGCTTTTTGTTTCATCATTTTGTAGGCCTAACAATGAGTTGAGCGGGTTCCCCGCTCGAACATCTGGTTAGGGTTACAGTCATCCTTATCCAATGTCAAGGACTGCCCCTCGTCTTTAGAAACCTCATTTTTTAAACAACCTTCAATCCTATTAAGTTCAAACTCCTCTGTACCGATGGGCGTGGCTACATATTCATCGTGTGCCGGAAGAAATCCAATTGGTATTGGGTTAAATGCATTGGGGTTATGAATTACAGCCATGGGGTTTATATTTCCAATTAAAGTGCCGGCCACATCTACAGCCCAAATAGCGCTGATTGGCTTGAACCTCGCATCAAGGAAGGTGTACGCAGGAACTGGTGACCCCTTCGGCTTAGATATAAAAGGACGGTGTTGATGTCCAGCGCCTGTCTGTTTAAGCGTATCGCGATTGATTTTTATCTGGTAAGGCCCAATCGCGAAAACAGCTTCGGCGGCAAAAGGGAATTGACTTATGCCAAACAAATTGGGGAAAGGGCCGTTGCGAAGTTGGCAGCCATTCACTGCAATTACATACGCATCTCCTGACTCGACGATTGCTTTTTCAATATAACCCTTAGTGGTGCCGTCCAAGCTGCCAATCAGCTTTTCCGCCTTCTCTTTGATGGCGCTTGTCCATCGCAGAATTATATTTTCATGCGGGAAATCTACCACTTTCATCACTTCGGATGGGGTAGAAGTCAGCCAGTCAGACGGTACACCGTGTGGTTCTGGGCAAACAACCTCGATCCATATCTTTCGGCCTTTCTCGATCAATAAAAAGTCTGGACCACCATGTGAAGACGCAGGATGGAGGCCCACTTTGCACAAACGCGCTGATAGTAATGCTTCCGAAACACGGGACCAAAATTTTTGCTCCAAGCCTGAACATAGTTCATTGGTGAAATTAGCATCAGCCAAGCCGGATGTTACAAATGAATTGCATGCGTTAGCAAGTTCTTCGCGGAATTCTTGTGTTCGACCGCAGCCTGGAAATCGTTTTAGAAGGAACGTTTCAATGTCCATAACAGTCCTGATAGCTATAACGTGGAGGTCACCGGCGCTGCGCGGCTTTATCGCGCAGCGTCCGGTGAACCGCAGGGTTATGCCTCATGTTTAGCGCCCCCTCAGCAACTCGGCGATTTCGGTTGCGATTTCTTGGACGGTGTGAGTTGCCGTGCTGCGTGCGACTTTGTCTGCAAGCGACGGGCTGAAGTCGATGACTTCTTGTTTCGTGATGTTGTGCCAGATGGGTAGAAGAATCTGTTCGCCAGACACAGTACGAGTAACGATTCCGTCGAGTTCGTAGTTCGTCCACCCCTTCGATACAAACGACGGCGAGAGAACGACCAACCCAACACGGCTTTTCGCCAAGCCTTTGTCGATCTTCTGTCTCAGGCTATCGCCGATCCGTAGGGTAAATTCGTCGTACCAAACCTTTAGCCCCTTGCCGACCAACTCGACAGCTAATGACCTGACGATGGTGTCCTTATCTTCGGACGCATGGGAGATAAACACGTCGAAGACTTCAACCCCGGGTTCAACTTGTGGCGGTTGTTCCCGCACCAGGCTTGGAACAGATGACAGCGGTGCTTCTCGTATCTCAGGCAGCATTCCCGGCAATGTGCGAACAGAGGCACGGGTACTTCCACGAAGTCCTTGCATATCAACGGCCACATACCAGTTCCCGGAACTAGGAATCTGTAGGCGGATGGGAGACTGCTTGGCCAGCCCCCCAATGTATTGATGCCTGCGACCACTCTTGTAGTTTGAGAACTCAGAACTCGTCATTAGGCGCACGTTGGCGCCGCTCGTGAGAGTTACCTCAACTATCTCGCCGCGCTGTCGGCTGCCAAGATCGAACTGCAAGAAGTTCAAGATAGCGCTCCTATTGATGAGGCATAACCAGTTATTAGGTAAACGGAATTCTTTCCGCCAATACCTATTTTAGGATGTTAGTCCCTATTGTAATTTTAGATTACTATGGTTTGAATAATAGCACACGGTTCAATTAGCTGTCAATAAAACAATCTAATATCCAAAATGGAATGTTAGTCCCTTTTAAGAAAGGTTCTTATATAAAGTCCACAATTACCTTCCGATAAGCTCAGGTATAATTACATTTAGATTGAATTAGGCCTACGGCGGCTTTCTGTTTATACGTAGGGCAAGGCTTCCGCCTTGCAATTGTCTGAACACGCACCAGGGGTGGCAACCCTAAAGGGTCGCCCTACTGCGACAACTTTTTCATGTAGAGCGAAGTTTTACAGGCCCGAAGGGCTGAAAGGAAATAGCCAGGGGTGAAGCCCCTGGTAAATGCAATAACATCCAGCCCCGAAGGGGTGACAGAAAAGGACGAACAACA
>JACVXV010000096.1 GCA_015661205.1 Candidatus Brocadiaceae bacterium | reverse complement strand
TGGTTATAAATCACTGGGTTGCCTGCAAACAGCCATGTATCATACACTTGGTAATTTGCCGGAACCAATACTTACCCACAGATTCTGCGGATGAGGCGATATGGCTCGTCCGCAGAATCTGTGGGTAATAAGTAAGACATAGGGACGGTAAATACCTTTTACAACATCAGTCTAACGATTTTAGAATTTTATAGTTCCAATCACCGGGAAAAACAAATTCACCGCAGAGGACACAGAGGGCGCAGAGAAAAAAGGCTCGTCAGAAAGAACTACAGATCAAACCGCCAATGAACGCTCATGAACGCCAATAAAGAAACCCATTCGCGTGTATTAGCGTGTATTAGCGGTTAAAAGTTGTCGTTGTTTCTCCGCGTTCTTCGCGTCCTCAGCGATGAATTGTCTTTGCCGTATTGGCGTTTGTTTGCGTTCGTTTTTTCTGAAAAAAATAAACAAACTTGTAAATGTTATTATTGTACAGCCGATTGCCTGCAAACAGCCATGTATCATACACTTGGTAATTTGCCGGAACCTGTACTTACCCACAGATTCTGCGGATGAGGCATACTTATGAATGGAGGGCTTTGGTCAGGTTTCTACTTGACAACGCTACCAAACGGAAAATCGCTTGACAGTAAGGATGTGAAGGAATAGAATCTTGCCGTCCGGTAAAAAAGCGGCGGGTTTGTAACGTGGATTTGCCGGATAGAGTCCGACCGAAGGGCGTTATATCAATTCACTCGATTTATTTGCGGCTATGCCGCGCCATATTTTATTGGTTTTATCCTATGAAAAAAATATATTTATTTGCCGTTATCATCTCCGGGGTGTGCCTCGGTGGTTGTTTCTTCAGTAATAACAATCGAATCAGTGAAAACAACCGCGTTGAATCACGACCCACGAATGTCACCGATATTTTGAGCCAGGAATTTGATTATATGGAAAGAATGGCGGTGGTTTTAAAAAATGCGGTGGAATGTCTTACCAAAGGCGATGATCGCGTAACCAGGGAAACGTTTACTGAAATCGTGGAGGTCATTCGTGATTTTTCCGATAAACGCCATCAGGAAAAGGAAGATGCCGTGTTGTTTCCCTTTCTTAAAGATGTGCATGGGAATGAAAACAAGGACCTTTTAGGGCAATTGCTTATGGAACACGTATCCTTGCGCGACAAGATAAGGGATTTATCCGTGTCCCTCAATGGCATGTACCTGGGTAAAAAGGCGAAAAAGAAAATTGCCAAGAATGCAAACACCTACATCAATTACACAATGAAGCATATCAACATGGAAAAAAAGAAGCTTTTTCCCTGGATAAATGAGATGTTAAAAAGCGACGAACAAGCCATGCTGGTGAAAAAGTTCGAAGACATGAAAAAGGCCGAAGTCGATTCAGGGATGTACGAAAAATACACCATCATGCTCCAAAGTCTTGAAGGGCAGGTAAGGGGTTGCGCAAATTATTAGAGCATTCGTGGGAAAGGTCACGGCCGTTAAGGAACTGGACTTCAAGCTGTTTAAACCATAGTTAGGCACACAAATAAAAGTGGAGGCTTTTTATGAATGCATCTATAGTAGACTTGCGCTACAAGATGAGCGAGGTGCTTGATGCCCTTGCGAGGAGAGAGCGTGTAACCATCTTTTACCACGGAAAGGTCAAGGGTGTTATCGTCCCTGCAGAGGAAAGGTCCAATTCGAAGGCGTCAAAGCATCCCTTTTTCGGTATGGCCTCTGGTGAAAAGAAGGCAGTCGAACAAGTGATGGAGGAACTACGGGAGGGACGCGGTCGTGATATTTGATACCGATATCTTCATCTGTATACAAAGGGAGAACAAAAAGGCCGCTGACCTGATAGATGAGACAGAGGAAAAGGTACTTATCGGTTCAATCATACATGGAGCTTTTGCAATGCGCCCGGGACAAAGGGCAGCAGAGGCTTGTAAAACAGTTTGTTTCCGACCTCGACTTTTAAACGCCCCGTAGGGACAAAATATTGGTAGAAACAGTAAGGGCGTACAAACGTAAATGCCGTAGGCATGATATTATGTGATTTTCAATTATCTTACCAATTGAAGATTTTTGTAATTGCCGCCGGTTGTACCAGTATTGGCGTTGCCACTGCTAAAATTCTCTAACCAACCGTTCGAAGCATCCTCACAGAAAACACACAAAAACGTCTGGAATTTTTCATAACAGTTCAGGCGTTATTAAAAAAGCCTGAAAATACTCCCCACAACCCCATTTCCTAACGGGGATTTCCGACACGCCTCTTGAAAAAAGGCGAAACATGGATTGTCCTCCTCCGTGAGAGCCTTTATTGTGAACTGTTGTAGGTTTTCAAATAAATTTAATTGAATCTTGACCATAACTTTATATAATAAACCGTTTATATTTCTCATTATAAATTATATTAGCAGACGGTATGTTTGAAGCGATTACCAATAATTTCGAAAACGTCTTCCGCAAGTTGCGCGGAAAAGGGCGCCTTACCGAGTCCAATATCAAGGATGGCCTGCATGAAGTACGGCTGGCGCTTCTTGAGGCTGACGTAAATTATAAGGTAGTCAAGGATTTCATTCAGCATGTTACGGCACGCGCCGTTGGTGAAGAGGTAATCAAGAGTATTGCACCCGGACAGCAGGTTATCAAGATCGTTCATGACGAACTGGTTAAGCTGATGGGCGAGTCCGATACGACGATTCCCTTTAAGGATGGCGAGCCGACCTTGATTATGCTTATGGGTTTGCAGGGTAGTGGTAAGACCACTTCCGCCGGTAAACTTGCAAAGCTTATTCAGTCGAAGGGGAAGAAACCGTTGCTGGTTGCCGCGGATGTTCAGCGTCCCGCGGCTATTGAACAGTTGAAGGTGTTAGGGAAGCAGCTTGATGTTCCCGTCTATTTCGAGGATAGTTCTCAGGCGGTAAAGATATGCAAAAACGCCTTGAAACACGCCAAGGAGCTAGCAAGCGACGTCGTGATCTTCGATACTGCCGGAAGGTTGCATATTGATGACGACCTGATGACGGAGTTGAAGGAAATTAAGGTAAGTATCGCCCCGCATCAGATATATTTTGTTTGTGATTCAATGACGGGACAGGATGCCGTCAACAGCGCAAAGGAGTTCGACGTCCAAATGGGCTTCGACGGCGTTATATTGACGAAGCTCGACGGCGATACGCGCGGTGGGGCTGCACTCTCGATACGTGCGGTTACCGGAAAACCGATCAAGTTCGTGGGTATCGGCGAGAAGTTAGACCGGTTGGAGGAATTTCATCCGGACCGCATGGCTTCCAGAATTCTTGGCATGGGTGATATTGTGTCCCTTGTGGAAAGGGCGCAACAGGCCATCAACCTGGAAGAAGCAGAAAAGCTGAGCAAGAAGATAAGCGATGATTCGATAGGTCTTGACGACTTTCTCAACCAACTCCAGCAAATCAAGAAGATGGGTCCGCTCAAAGAGGTGCTTGGGATGATCCCCGGTCTTGGAAATAAGCTGGAGGGGTTGGACGTTGATGAAAACCAACTGCAGCGGGTTGAAGCGATTATCCGTTCTATGACCCTTGAGGAACGTTCATTACCTGATGTTATTAATGGAAGCAGGAGGCTTAGGATAGCCAACGGCAGCGGAACGACGATCCAGGATGTGAATCAACTGCTTAAACAGTTTCGTTCTATGAAAAAAATGATGAAGTTAATGAAGGGGAGCGAAAAAGGCCTCAAAAAAATGGGGCAAAAAATGGGACAGTTACCCAAGGGGTTTCCGCTTGGAAAGGGGATGTTGCGGTAGTTTTGCAATGGAATTGGGTTGCGCCGTCTCGGCAGGGCTAATGCCACGGCGGGTTCCGGTTTGCATCTGAACCCTGATTTTGATAGTATAAGAGCGTTGTACCGTTAATAATGCGTTTAAAAAAAGTAAAAGGTTGGGTTCGAGTTGTAAATTTGAGCCCACCATCAATAATTTGTGCAGATGATTGAGTGGTATGGACAAGCTCCGTTTGTCCGTGATTTTAGTAAAAAATTAGCAAGGAGAAGATGATGGCAGTAAGGCTGAGAATGATGAGGATGGGGCGCAAAAACAGGCCGTATTACAGGATTGGCGCCTTTGACGCGCATGAGGAACGGGATGGAAAGGTAATTGAGCGCTTGGGGACGTACGACCCTATGGAATCAAACGATGAGAAGCAGGTTACCCTGAAGAAGGATCGTGTGGAGTATTGGTTGAGTGTTGGCGCTAAGCCGACGGAGTCGGTTGCCAGTGTGCTTAAAAAGCTCGGGATTCCCTTTAAGAAATAAGATATGCGGCTCGACGTATTGACGTTATTCCCTGAGGTATTTACGAACGTGCTGGAACACAGCATGCTTAGGATTGCCAAGGAAAAGGGGCTGGTGCAGTACCATCTCTTCAACATACGAGACTATGCCGATAACAGGCGGTGCGTTGATGACCGTCCTTATGGCGGCGGGCCCGGTATGGTAATGAAGCCTGAGCCGGTCTTCCAGGCGGTGGAAGCGGTGGAAGCGGAGGTTGGTATGCGTCCGAAAAAGATATTGCTTACCCCGCAGGGTAGCCGATTTTCTCAATCTGTTGCCGGGATGCTGGCGGCAGAGCCGTATTTGATGCTTATTTGCGGCCATTATGAGGGCTTCGACGAAAGGATACGGATGGGACTGGACGTCATGGAGATTTCCATCGGAGATTACGTCCTTTCCGGCGGTGAGATACCCGCGATGGTGGTGATTGACGCCGTGGTCCGTTTGATACCGGGCGTGCTGGGGGACATCGATTCTGCAAAAAATGAATCTTTTTTTGAAGGTTTGCTGGAACATCCGCAGTATACCCGTCCTGCCGAGTTCAGGGGTATGAAGGTGCCGGACGTTTTGATGTCAGGCCATCATCAAAAAATAAAGGAGTGGCAGAAAATCCATGCCATCAAAAAGACCGCCGAAAACCGGCCGGATTTGGTAAACAAGCCTTAATCCGGCGGCGGAAAGATAAGAAGGTATTTTGTAAATTATAACCTATAAATAGCCAAAGATTTTTGTGAGGAGACGAGGGTAGTGAATATCATAGATACATTTGAAAAGTCACAAATGAAGAAACCATCATATCGATTTACCATAGGCGACCAGGTGGACGTGTCGGTAAAGATTGTTGAGGGTGATAAGGAACGCATCCAGATTTTTACCGGTGTAGTAATTGCGAAAAATGGCGGCGGTTTTAAAGAGACTTTTACGGTGCGGCGTATTGTTCAGGGCGAGGGCGTTGAGCGTGTGTTCCCCATTCATTCGCCGAAGATTGCCGATATCAAGGTAATAAAATCGGGCAGGGTAAGGCGCGCGAAGCTTTACTACATGCGTGACAGAACCGGTAAGGGAACAAGGTTGCAGGAAAAGTTTGTAAAGGAAAAGGAAAGTCCAAAAACGGTTGATGCTGCTACTACTCAGACGGGCGAAAAGACTACTACTTAGTACGGTACTCGGCGTATTCACGCGACGGGTAGAAGAACCGCCCGGTAAGGGCGGTAAGAAGGCCATTGGGGCGGAAGGCGAGCGGGTTGCCGTCCGCTTCCTGAAAAAAAAGGGATACAAAATATTACAGCGAAATTACCGAAATAAGGGTGGAGAAATAGACATTATTTGCTACGACCACGGTTGTATCGTATTTGTAGAGGTAAAAACACGGTTTTCGAATGCTTACGGCGCTCCGGAACTCGCCGTTAACGAAGCAAAAAGGAGACAAATTATAAAGACAGCGTCACATTATACCGCACAGAAAAAGATAGAAGGCGTTGACCTGCGTTTTGACGTGGTTTCTATTTTCCACTCGCCCGATGCGAAGTGTCCAACAATAACACTTTTTAAGAATGCCTTTACCAAAGATGATTGTTGATACCCACGCCCATCTGGATTTTCCCGACTACAAGTCAGACCTCGAAACCGTCTTGTCCCGTGCGCGGGAGGCTAACGTAGGATACATAATTAATGTGGGAACAAACCTTGCCGCGAGCGAAAAGAGTGTCAACCTGGCGAGCCGGTACAGCAACATATACGCCAGTGTTGGCATTCACCCCCACGACGCAGCAAAGGTATCCGAGCAAACCTGGCTGGCGCTGGAAGCCCTTGCCGCGAGTCCAAAGGTAGTCGCCATCGGGGAAACCGGGCTGGACTACTACCGGAACAAAAGCCCGCACGAAGACCAGCAGCGCGTCTTTGGTAAACATCTTTCCCTGGCGAAGGCCAGGAACCTGCCGGTAATCATACATTGTCGCGAGGCAAGCAGTGATTGTTTAAAAATATTAAATACTTATAAAAATGGGGTTTTAAAGGGCGTCGTGCATTGCTTTAGCGGGACGGAAGATGTGGCAAAGGCATGCCTGGAACTAGGTCTGCACCTATCTTTCGCGGGTCCGATTACCTTTTCAAATGGGGCAAATCTGCGGGCGGTAGCCAAATCTGTCCCCGTCGAAAGGCTCCTGTTAGAAACAGACTGCCCATTTTTATCTCCCCAACCGAAACGTGGCGAGCGGAACGAGCCGTCCTATTTATCCTTCGTTATCCCGGTTTTGGCCGATATTTATGGGTTATCGACAAGCGATATCGAGAGAATCACGACCTTCAACGCCCATAAACTCTTTGGTATCGGCGAGGCTGGGCAGGATGGAATGGTTGCATATTCCATACGAAATTCATTATACATAAATCTCACCAACCGGTGTTCTTGTATGTGTTCTTTTTGCATGAGGGAAAGTTATCCCGTCGTTAAGGGACACCTTCTGCGATTACAAAAAGAACCGACTGCGGAAGAAGTAATCAGCGCCATTGGCGATCCGGCTCAATATGGTGAAGTGGTTTTTTGCGGTTACGGAGAGCCGACGGAACGGCTTGACGTCCTCATTGCCGTTGCAAAGTTTTTGAAGTCAAAAGGGAAGCGCATTCGTCTGGATACCAACGGGCATGGAGACCTCATCAACGGCAGGCCAATTGCCCAGGAGTTAAAGGGGCTGATTGACACGATCTGTATCAGCTTGAACGCCGAGACGGCGGAAAAATATGAAGCCATCTGCAAACCGGTGTTTGGCAAGAAGGCGTATCCGGCGCTTTTGCAATTTATTAAAGACGCAAAAGGCGTCATACCCAACGTCCTGGTCTCTATCGTAGGAATTCCCGGTGTTGACGAAGAGAAGTGTAGGAAAATGGCAGAGGAATTCGGGGTGGATTTCAGGGTACGGGAATATAATGTGTTGGGTTAATTTCCGGTAGGGTGAACCTTTAGGTTTGCCGTATGCCCTGTAATTTTGTTGGGTTTTACACAAATATATATTTTGGAGTCAAAGTAGGGACATGGTGCCCGTGTCCTTACGTATGTACTCAAATAAGTCACCGAAAGGCCTGATTTAATGCGGATTTGTATAGGGTTTTCATTTTATTTAAGCGGGTTGTAGTGCGAAGAGGTTCTTCGCTCTACAGGGAAAGCCGGCGGGTGGTGTAGGGCGTGATTTTTGTGTCTTTGCACCCTTGCGGCGTATGAGAGATACATGTTACGAAAAGCAACGATAGACGACGTAGAAAAGATATATAAGCTCATCAATGACTTTGCGGCAAAAGACGTAATGCTGCCTCGTTCCTTGAGTGAGCTGTATGAAAACATCAGGGACTTTTTTGTGTTCATCCAAGATGATCAGTTTGTTGGGTGCTCCGCCCTGCATATCTTCTGGAAAGACCTTGCGGAGATTAAGTCGTTGGCAGTTATGAACTCTTTCCAGGACAAGGGCATCGGCAAGAAACTAGCCAACGCCTGCATACGTGAGGCGCGTAAACTGGGCATAGCAAAGATGTTTGTGCTTACTTACGTGCCTGAGTTTTTCGAGAAATGCGGATTTCGCAGGGTAGAAAAAGAAACCCTTCCCCACAAGATATGGTCTGAATGTGTCAAGTGCCATAAATTCCCTGACTGTGGAGAAATACCCCTGACTTATGAGTTAAATAAAACACCAACCCAAACTACTACTTGACATCTGAAGGTTTTATTGCTATTTTTGAATGCACAAAACGGGATAGAGATTTTAAACGACGTTTCTAAAGGCCGATAACGGGTATGAAATTATTCAATCTATGTAAGAAGAAAGAAATTCCAGGGTTTCATGGGGGTTTTAACCTGCTCGAAGCCTATCCAATACGTTTTTGCAACGTTATCGAGAAAATTTCTTCAGACGTCGCACCCAAGCAATTCGTTTTTAATGCCCCGCAACAAAAGGTAGAACAAGTTATTGTCAATCTTTGTCCGACGGAACCTTGGGCGTTGCCCAATTGGGTTACGCTGGCGCATGACACCTCTTCATTTCTGGACAAAGTGGTCGCCCTCAGGGCGCGCTGTTTTCCGGCTGCAAGGGTTGCCATTGCAATCAGTGAAAAGGAAGGGAAGCACGTTACTGAGGCGATAAAATATGCCGGCAATACCGATTGGATGACGGCGCACCCCTTAAATCCTAAATATCCGCAAAACGACCCCGTTGTTCTTTCCAAAGTTGTTTTACATGCCGAAGTTGAGTGTGGCGCCGATACCACAACGCAAGGTATCCTTATACTTGATGCGCAGACAATCGCTGCCGCTTATGAAAGCAACGTACTCGGAAACAAGGTTAACTCACGCTTTGTAGCCGTTTCCGGCACGGGTTTGAAGGAAAACGAAGTAATTCGTGTGGAACTGGGAGCGACCATCGGGAAGATGCTCGGAGGCCGGTTCAAAGCAAACGGCACACATCGCGTGTTTGTAAACGGACCTTTGTGCGGCAGAGAAATAACGGATTTATCGCAAGAAATCGACTGGTCTGTAAATAACATCGTAGTCCTCGAAGCATTGAATGTGAAAGTCATGTTTCCGATGATCAAGCAAGAGGAGATGTCGTTTACCACTAATATCCTCGGTGAGGTGAGACAATGTGTGTATTGCAACTTTTGCGATGATACTTGCCCAATGGATTTGGAACCGGCGCTTTACTACCACAGCTATACTAGGGGAGAGGGTCACAAGGCCAGGTCATATAATCTGGGGAAATGCATCGAATGCGGCTTGTGCAGTTTCATTTGCCCCTCCAAGTTAGAACTCTTGCAAACAATAAAGGCATGTAAGGCCTTGGATTAACAAACATGAAAAAAATACCCCAGCCAATTGAACATATATTAGATAAGACTTTCGACCGGATGGAATCTTTTGTTCATTCCCACAAAAAAGTCAACTTCCTTTTCGGCGCGCTCTTTTCCGCCTTTGACGGACTTCTCCGCAGCAGCAAAGACACGGCGGCAACGCAGCCTTTTATCAGAAACAACTACGACGTAAAAAGATTTATGGGCGCTGTCCTCGTGGCGTTAGTAATCGGATGGGTATTTCCCGCGGTCTATTTTTATGGCTGGCAGTGTGTTATATCAAAGCTCATGGTCTCGTTTATCGTTGGCGTCTTTGTGGTTGACGTGCTTTGGGCCATTATTGCGCAAGAAGAACATATCAGCGAGGGTGGATTCGTTTCCTGCCTCCTAGTCCCCGCCATCCTGCCCCCGCAAGCGCCGCTCTGGCTCGTGGGCTTGGGCGCGGCGCTGGCTATTATTTTCAGAAACGTCCTGGGCGGCGTTGGACACAATTTGGTCAATCCCGCTATTTTCAGCCGGTTATTTTTAACGATCTGCTTCCCATCCTTCCTTGTGATGGGCTATCAGACGCCTTTTACCGGCATGCCTGACCTACATTCATTACGGTATGGGCTTGACGCCGTTACCCACGCCACGCCATTGACGTTGTTTAAGACGAATGGAGAGGTTGCGTCGTTCTTTTCCCTCTTGCTGGGGACGTCTGGCGGGTCGCTTGGAGAGTCCTGTCGAATACTCCTGATACTGACCGGCCTGTGGTTGATTAAAATAAAGGTGGTAAATTGGAGGCTCCCGTTATCTTATTTGAGCAGCGTCTTCGTCTTTTCGCTGTTTTTCTCCCTCATTGTTGGCAAATCGGTGGCGCCGCCTATTTTCCAGCTTATGAGCGGCGGACTCATCTTGGGCGCCTTTTTCATGGCGACGGATCCCATAACGACGGTTTACAACCAGAAGGCAAAGTGGATTTATGGGGCAGGCTGCGGGTTTGTTACGGTGCTGATAAGAGACTTTACCACACTGCCTGAGGGTGTAATGTACTCCATATTGCTTATGAATCTCCTGGCCGTTCCTATTCAGTCCCTGATGGTAAAGATACGATACCGTGCCTAGCCGGGGTCATCAAGGGCGTTGGCAACCCGATAATTTCAAACATCCGATATTCTTCTACAAATGGGTAGTGCCACAACACATTTTGCGTTGGTTTGTGGTGAAGTGTCTGTTGTCAGCGATAAGATGTGGCACATCAATTCGACCATTTTTCCATCCCTGTCCCACTGGAATTTTCTCAAAAATCATGCAGTCTGAATTTTGGCATTTACCTTGAAAAGAATCGGAGGTGTGCGTCTATGAAGGGCATTATATTGGCGGGTGGAAGCGGCACAAGGCTTTATCCAATTACCCTTGCGGTTTGTAAGCAGTTACTGCCTATTTATGACAAGCCGATGATTTACTATCCGCTTTCCGTGCTCATGTTTGCCGGTATCAGGGACGTTTTGATCATTTCCACCCCGCAGGATTTACCCCGTTTTAAGAGTGTGTTTGGGGATGGCAGCCACCTTGGATTACGTTTTTCTTATGAAGAACAGCCCCATCCCAATGGCCTTGCGGAGGCATTTCTTATTGGTAAGGAATTTATAGGCAACGATGACGTTTGCCTCATTCTGGGGGATAATTTTTTCTATGGACATGGACTAACGGATATGTTGAAAAAGGCCTTCCATGACACGACAACGAAAAGAGGGGCTACCGTATTTGGATATTACGTCAATGACCCGGAAAAATATGGAGTGGTAGAATTTGATACCGCCGGCAACGTCTTGTCGGTAGAAGAAAAACCTGCCAAACCAAAATCAAACTATGCAATTACCGGCCTGTATTTTTATGATAACAGGGTTGTTGACATTGCAAAAGGCATTAAACCTTCCGCGAGAAACGAACTTGAGATCACCGATGTAAATAGAGAATATCTCAAAAACAATCAATTGAGGGTTGAACTTCTGGGAAGAGGTTATGCGTGGCTTGATACGGGGACGCACGAAAGCCTTTTAGAAGCAGGAGGCTTCATCGCTGCCATAGAAAAACGGCAGGGATTAAAAATAGCATGTATTGAAGAGATTGCATACCGATTGGGCTATATTAATAAAGAGCAACTCTTATATTGCATAGAACCTTTAAAAAAGAATGGGTACGGGCAGTACCTCTTAAACCTCTTGAATGCCAGGATGCCTTTAAGCTTGTAGCTCAGGTACCCGTGCCGATTAAAAACATTTGGAACCCTGATTTCTGAAAGCACCTGTTAATTTATGCCATTCAAATTTACAAAACTTACTATTCCTGAAGCCATACTGATTGAGCCGTCACGCCTTTTGGACGATAGAGGTTTTTTTATGGAGACGTACAAGCGCTCGGATTTCGCAAAGGAAGGGATAGCGGAATACTTTGTTCAGGACAACTATTCTCTGTCCCGGCAGGGTGTTTTGCGAGGGCTTCATTATCAAAAAAATCCCAGGGCGCAGGGCAAGCTGGTGCGTTGCATTAAAGGGGAAATATTTGACGTAGCCGTAGACATCAAGAGAGGCTCTCCAACGTACGGTCTCTGGGTTACCGTTGAATTAACCGGTGAAAACGGCCACATGCTTTATATTCCACCATCCTTTGCCCACGGGTTCGTTGTCTTGAGTGACGTTGCGGAGGTAATATATAAGTGCACCGAAGAATATTCTCCGGAAAATGAACGCGGGATAATTTGGAACGACCCTACGATTAAAATTAACTGGCCCATAGAAAACCCGAAACTTTCCAAAAAAGACGCTATACTCCCACCCCTCCAAAACGCAGACCATGATTTCCGGTGCGCGTGAGAAGTCGGTATCAACCCGGATGCCCCTATTCATCAACGAGCGGTTTTATTGCGTGTGAAATAATGTACCGGCTGTTGGCTACCCAATGATACAGGACGTATAAAAGGCCTCTTACAATGGGTGTTTTGAATAATACGGAGAACCAGCGGAAACCCCTCAAACGCACAATTATCTCAGGCAGCGTTGCGTCACCGGAAAGCATCACTTTACCGGGAAGCATAGCCAGGAGCGATTGACGGCAGGTCGCGTCTTCTACCTCCGGAAAACGCCTTCTCCGTTCCTCCGATTGGCAAGGAACAAATTCAAAGACGTCTTTTCGTATGGCGTGTAGTTCAATCCATTTCATACATCCACGACACAAGCTGCATGAGTCGTCATACAAAAGAACGATGCGTTCCATTATGGTAATCCTTAAATAGAATCCTTTGCCCGTGACGCAGATACCACCGGGTGCATTTCCCAATTATGGTAAATTTGTATGTTGTTCCTTAAGGACAGATGGAAATAGTCCACTGATTTATCCACAGGAGTACATACCGGGCATTTCCTTGATACCGGTAGAACTGTTGCCGCTAGCGAATCTCTACCTCACACAGTTCAATCCCAGCCAGATTCGAAGCGTCCTTAACGGGTTGGCTTCCATCATACAAGCTTTCCAGAAGGGTATTACCGTTATTATAAATAGTTATAGGCACGTTATTAATATTCCGTTGAAGCAGGAATTTATAGTGAAATTGCTTACGGTCGCCGGAATTCCTGGTAAGGACAGACACCACCCTGTTTACGCCCGGGACCAGGTTTCCTTCCGCCTGGCAGAAACCAGGTCGTTTAAACCGCTCGGCCTTCCGCGCTTCAAGAAAAACCAACGCCACCTCATCGCCCTCGGTTAATTCAGCGAGGTTAAATCCCAGTCCGGCCAATCCATCTGCAACAATAACCCTTGCCGGTGTCTTATGGATAATCCTTTTCGTGTCATCCCAGGCTTTCGGGTTCTTCAAAAAATAATCTACAATATTTCCCTGGGCAAGGACTGTCCGGTTCGTAAATAAAACAAAAACCACGATATACAAAAACATTTTCGGCATGGTATCCCCTTCAGGTGATGTGTCGTTTACCGTAAGTAAAAATGCGCCTCATCCGCAGAATCTGTGGGTAAGTATTGGTTCCGGCAAATTACCAAGTGTATGATACATGGCTGTTTGCAGGCAACCCAGTGATTTATAACCAT
>JACVXV010000224.1 GCA_015661205.1 Candidatus Brocadiaceae bacterium | reverse complement strand
TTTCTGCGCCAGCGAATAATCTTCCCCCAGCAGATCGCCCATTGCGCTACGCACATACCACTCCCGATGAAAACGAAATTCGCTTCCCGGATCAATCAGCCGGTAACAAGTCAACGCCTTCAAAATATTCAACCAACTTGTCCCCTTACGGCTTGACGGCAAACGCTGTTTCCAAAAGGTGTCCAGTTCCAGCATATCCCACAAATACAATCCCAACCAGCACGCGCCCCATTCACGCGGACGGCGCAATTCAATTTTGTCCAGTTGTATCTGGACTGTCTCACAGGCCATTATGGGCAATTCTTTACGGTCATCCGGAAACAGTGCCAGTTGTTTTGCCTTGTGCCTTTTACCCGAAAACGCCTCTATCGTCCGAACCCATCCTGCCCGTTGGTTGTCGTTGAGTTCCCCCAAGTAAAGCACTTGCCGCTGTACCACGCCTCCTCCGGCCACCCGACGGTTCTCCACTACGCTCCAATAACGGTGCGTTTTTCCATCCTTTATCCTTGACTTCGCTCGTAAAAACATGAAATCATTTTCTCAGTTTTTATTGGACTCGTCAAGAGGGTAGGTCGGCACCACAGCGCATTTTGAAATTTCACTCCTGTAAAATCAACGGTTTCAAGGCGATTTATGCCTAAAAATGACCGTTTTGGGGCGCGAATTGCGAAAGTCGGGTTAACAAACCTCAGCAAAATCATATCGCAGCCCTCCACGTCCGCCGAAGGGACAATGGGCGGCCTTGTTGCCAGGGATGAAAAAACCGGGAAGAGTTATTTAAAGATACCGCTGCCTGATAAAGACGTGATGCAACAAGCCTTTTCTGCGCTGGGGGATTTTTTTGCAAAGGCGATGCAGATGGGGAACACGAAAAACACGGGCTAAAAATTAATAGTCCGGCAATGCATATAATAAAAATTTTAGACGCGGGTGAATGTGGATAGGTGAAAAGAATGAATTAGCCGCAGATTTACGCGGATAGACGCGGATTGGGTTGTTTCACGCTGTAGGGACACGGTGCCCGTGTCCCCACGTGTGAACACAAACAAACCGCTGAAGAACTAATTTAATGTATAGGAATCCAAACGCACGTGCTGTGGCAAGGCGCGCCTTGCCACTACGCTGTCCGATTCATTCCTACTCGTAGCGTGGGAACGAGAGAACCGTTTAAATAACCGTATTTGAAGGTATGGCGCTCCCTTTGGGAACGATGACGATGGACTCGCGGATCATGTAACTTCCCGCGTCGAGTTGTTCTATCTTGTTTTCATTGCATATCGTAACGTTGTCCCCGATATGAACGTACTTATCAATAATGGCCCCGACAATGCGGGAATTGCAGCCAATTCCCACGTTGGGTATCTTTTTCAATTGATTGGCCTGGAGGTTTGACGCCGTCTCGTAATAATCCGCGCCCATAATGATGGAGTCTTTAATAATGGTGTTTTTGCCGATAATGCTCCTGATCCCTACAACGGAGCGCGATATCTCCGCGCCGGCAATGATACAACCGTCGGCCAGGATTGAGTGTTCAATCCTGCACGCATTAACAACCGACCCCGGCAAAAAAAGTGGGTTTGTATAAATCGCCGCATTTTCGTTAAAAAAGTCGAAGCTGGGGTTAAGGGAGGCCAGATTAAGATTCGCCTCGTAATACGATTTAATCGTTCCGATATCTTCCCAGTAGCCATCGTAAAAATGCGCGCAAACCCGTCGCTTCCTGATGATTTCCGGGATTATGTCCTTGCCGAAATCCGGTTTATCTGATCCGCTCAACACGCTGCCAAGCACGTCCAGGTTAAACAGATAAATGCCCATTGAGGCAATCAGCGAGCGTCCACCGGCCTTGATGCCATGCCTTTCAAATGCGGACGGGCTTAGCGAAAATGAATCGATAATCTTTTCCTCTTTCGGCTTTTCAAAGAAGTCAACAATGCGCCCGTCTTCACCTACCTTTAGGACGCCGAAATGATGGGCAGCCTTTCTCTCCACGGGGAGGACGGACACCGTCACCTCCGCCTTGTTCCTGATATGCCCCCGAATGAGTTCCTGATAGTCCATACGATAAAGCTGGTCGCCGGAGAGGATCAGCGCAAGGTTCACGTTTGGCAGATTGAAAAACCGGAGGTTCTGCCGCACGGCGTCGGCGGTTCCCTGATACCAATCCATACTGTCCGTCGTCTGGTTTGCCGCCAGCACTTCAACAAAGCCCTTCGAAAAATTACCGAATTTATTGTAGGTCCTTGCTATGTGCCGGTGCAGGGAGGTTGAATTAAACTGGGTGAGGATGTAAATTTTATTAAGCCCGGAGTTCAGGCTGTTACTGATGGGGATGTCGATAATCCTGTATTTCCCGGCCAGCGGCACGGCCGGCTTTGACCTTTCTTTCGTCAAGGGATAGAGCCGTGTCCCTCGTCCGCCGCCCAAAATTATGGAGATTACATTATTCACCACTGCGTCTTGGTTACTCATGTTTTTTATATCGCTTTCTTATTCCAATGTTATTAATAAGAGGCTCATTTGGAACAAACCCCCTCCGCATTCGCATTGCGTACCTCTGCGTCTTTTATCTCCTTTTCCGTGATCCAGTTGCCGGACGTCGCTATGCTCTGGTAAATACTACATTTCATGCAAGGCATATCCCCCCGTGCAGGCACGCGCCCCATCAACATCTCACGGGCATAGCGTATCTTTTCGTTGTTGATAGCGCCCATCAGGCCGGATTCAAAGACGTTGCCGCCGAAAACACCCCACATATTTCTGCTGCAGCCGAGGAGTTTACCATCCCAGTTGATTTGGGGGCTGAGCCATAGTTCATAACATTGGTGGCGCTTGTAATGCACCCCCTCTTTTTCCAGATATTCTCTTCTATCCGCATAGTCAACGATCTGCCTGACCCTATCGCGGTTATATACCGGCATGGCATCAGGAAAGAAATTGAGTTTGAAGGAGATTTCCATCTTCAACATCCTGGAAAGCAGGATAGCCCGTTCTATCTCATGTTCGTTATGGCCAAAGATTATAAACTGAAAGAGTAGACGGGGTCTTGACGATTGATACCTCCCTTTATGTCGATTGATTTTCTGGATATTCCGTAAAACATTCTTGAGGTCTCCGCCGACGCGGTATTGGCTGTAGGTTGCCTGGGTTATTCCATCAATGGCGCAGCGTACTACGGCTGTTTGGTACTTGACCAGGGCTTCCAGCGCTTCTTCGGAGGAGTGGTTCAGGTTAGCCCCCTCATCAATAGTGGTGGTCACATTCCGGGTGTATGCGTACTCCAGTATGCCGGGAAGATCCTTGTTCAGGAATACCTCCCCAAAGTTCCCAAGTTCTACCTGGCGTATCTGTGGGTTCTGATTGATGAGCCTCCGGAAATGCTCAAAAGGCATATAACCCATGCCGATAGTTGCGGCTGTCTCACCCCGGATGTTCGGACAGAGTGGACATCTCAACTGGCAAACCGAACATACCTCTATGCGGATTGCGGTTGGATTCACAACCATAATTACAGCCTCCTCATTCTGTTGCTAACCGGGTTACGCCAGGTACTTTACCTTCATTGGCTTGTTCGCCGGAGTGATTCAAATTGACGACATGGTTGATGTTCATGGAGATATTCTTTATGAACAAAACTCCATTGCATTACGCGCCTCTGCGTTTTCTATCTCCATTTCAGTGATCCAGTTGTCATACTGCACCATACTTTGGTAAACAGCGCATTTCATGCAAGGCATGTCTTCCCGTGCTGGTAATCGTCCCATCAACATCTCGCGGGCATAGCGTATCTTTTCGTTGTTGACAACACTCGTCAGGTCTGATTCAAAGACATTGCCGCCAAAGGTTCCCCACATATTTCTGATGCAACCAAGGAATTTGCCGTCCCAGTTAATTTGGGGGTTGAGCCACAGTCCGTAACACTCATGCCGCATATAATGCTTTTTCTCTTTTCCCAGATACTCCCTTCTATCCGCATAGCCCACAATCTTCCGTACTCTGTCCAGATTACGCACCGGTAAATCGTCCGGAAAATAGTTGAGCTTTAGACAGATTTCCATCTTCAACATCTTGGAGAGCAGGATAGCCCGTTCCATCTCATGTTCGTTATGGCCAAAGACAATAAACTGAAAGAGTAGACGGGGTCTTGACGATTGATACTGGTCTTTGTACCGATTGATTTTCTGGATATTCCGCAAAACCTTCTTGAGTTCCCCGCCGACACGGTATCGGCTGTAAGTGTCCTGGGTTGTTGCATCAATGGCGCAACGTACTACGGTGGTTTGATATTTGACCAGGGCTTCCAGCACCTCTTCCGAGGCGTGGTTCAGGTTCGCCCCTTGATCAATTGTGGTGGTCACATGCCGGGTATATGCG
>JACVXV010000095.1 GCA_015661205.1 Candidatus Brocadiaceae bacterium | reverse complement strand
GCGTAGGCTCAGACTTCTCTACAAGGTATTAGGCTCGCAGAGGTGATATTTTCAATCACTTGGGTATTCCATACTTCAGGGCACGCCACCCCCCGCTATTTCCTGTCGGCCTTTCAGGCCTAATTTTGAAATTGCTATACAATCAAATTATTTGACCAATAAAAAAAGCCCCAATATCCTTTTACCGATATTGGGGCTTTCACGTCGTAACTGTAATAATAAGCTAAGTGACTACTCCATATTTTTATAAAACATATTCATAGTAATTAATTATCTAATAAAATATAAGAGTGCTCTTTTATTATAAACTTATGACTTGACAACGTTTGAGGCCTTGAAGCCCTTTGCGTCCTTTGTGACGTCGAAATCGACCTTATCTCCTTCTGCAAGAGTTCTAAACCCCTCGCCCTGGATAGCTGTCTGATGTACAAAAACATCATTTCCGTTATCCTGTGAAATAAAGCCAAAACCCTTTTGGTCATTAAACCATTTCACTGTTCCGCTTGCCATAACTAAATCACCCCCCTCACAACATAAAAAATTCCAAAAAAAAAGGCCACAAAGTTGTAACTTTGTAGCCTTAATATAATGCGAATATATATACGACCTTAAATTGCAACTAATCAACTAGGAGAATAGTATCAGATCGTGAGTAACTAAGCAAAGAATAAATAAAATAATTTGAAGGGAACTAATGTTTTTACCACCTTCGTTGATTCTGCAAACGAGTATTTGTTTGCGTGAGGAGGCATTGTTTGCCTCATGACAAAGGGCTTACCTGACTATTTTATCCTGGCGCTGTTGATATGTTTTGTAGGGTATTTTGTAAAACGTTAGACTGTATCGCCTATATTGGCTAAAATAGAACATCTCTCATTGACACAACGCTTACGCAGTGGGCTACGGTTGTTATACCCATACGGGGTGGTCTTAGCGCTGCCCATAAAATGGCACCGCTATGAATTGAACAACCGGCTTGAATGGATATTAATCCCCTTAAAAGGCATAAAACCTGATGGAGGAAAAATGACTTTACAAGAAAAAAGAACCACCGGCGACACAGTACGTCCGGCCTGTCTCCTTACCGACCACGATGTCTATCTCTTTAAAGAGGGAAACCATTTCCAGCTTTACAACAAGCTCGGTTCCCACCTGACTTCTGTAAATGGGGTACAGGGTGTATACTTCGCTGTATGGGCGCCAAATGCAGAGCGGGTTTCGGTTATCGGTGATTTCAACCAATGGCGTGAGGAATCGCATCACCTCACGGTTCGCGGCGACGGCTCCGGCATCTGGGAGGGGTTTATCGAAGGGATTGGAAACGGGGTTGTCTATAAATACTATATAACCTCCCGGCAGAATGGTTATAAGGCAGCGAAGGGAGACCCGTTTGCCTTTCGCTGGGAAGCGCCGCCCAAAACCGCATCACAGACGTGGAATGTCCACTATGAATGGAATGACGGCGAATGGATGAAGAACAGACATACCGTAAACTCGATACATGCGCCGATGAGCGTTTATGAAATCCATCACGGTTCGTGGCGAAGGTCGCCGGAAGAAGGCAACCGGTTTCTTACTTACCGGGAAATGGCCCGTTATCTTGCGGAGTACGTAAAGGAGATGGGCTTTACGCACGTTGAATTTTTACCCGTTATGGAGCATCCGTTTTATGGGTCATGGGGATACCAGTCGGTGGGATACTTTGCGCCCACGAGCCGGTACGGGACGCCCCAGGATTTTATGTATCTCATTGATTATCTGCACCAAAACGGCATCGGCGTTATTCTCGATTGGGTGCCGTCCCACTTTCCCTCGGACGAGCATGGACTGGTCTATTATGACGGCACCCACCTCTATGAACACGCGGATATGAAGCAAGGGTTTCACCCGGACTGGAAAAGCTACATCTTCAATTACGGCAGGAATGAGGTGCGAAATTTTTTGATAAGCAGCGCGCACTTCTGGCTTGACAAATATCACGTTGACGCCCTCCGGGTGGACGCCGTGGCATCTATGTTGTACCTTGATTACTCAAGGATAGATGGTGAATGGATACCCAACGAATACGGTGGAAAGGAAAACATTGAGGCGATACAGTTTTTGAAAAGATTTAACGAATCGGTCTATAGCGCTTATCCTGACGTGATGACCATAGCGGAAGAATCAACGGCATGGCCCCTCGTTTCTCGGCCAACCTACGTTGGCGGCCTTGGGTTCGGCATGAAATGGAATATGGGATGGATGCACGACACCCTGAACTACTTTTTAAAAGACCCGATTTACCGAAAATATCACACGAATATGCTCACTTTTAGCCTGCTCTACGCCTTTACCGAAAACTTCACCCTCCCCTTTTCCCACGACGAAGTGGTTCACGGAAAACTGTCGCTGTTGGAAAAAATGCCCGGCGACGAGTGGCAAAAATTTGCGAATCTCAGGTTGTTGTTGGGATATATGTACGGCCATCCGGGGAGAAAACTCCTATTCATGGGCGGGGAGTTTGCCCAAAGGAAGGAATGGAACCACGACGAAAGCCTCGACTGGCACCTCCTTCAGTATCCGGCTCATCAGGGGGTGCAGCAATGGGTCAAAGATTTAAATCGCCTGTATAGAAACGAACGTCCATTGTACGAGCTTGATTTCAGCAGCGACGGGTTTGAGTGGGTAGACTGCCAGGACTTTGAGCAAAGTGTTATAAGCTTCTTAAGAAAGGACAAAGACCATTGCATCCTCGTCGTCTATAATTTTACCCCCGTGCCAAGAAGGAATTACCGGATTGGCGTGACCCAGGGAGGTTTTTGGAAGGAACTGCTGAACAGCGACGCAACTATCTACGGCGGCAGCGGACAAGGAAACCTGGGCGGCCTGGAGGCCGCTCCGCTACCCATGCACGGGAAAACCCATTCGCTCTCTCTGAATGTGCCGCCTTTAGGAGTGCTTTTTTTGAAACGGCAAAGAGAAAGAGGGGTGTAAAATGAACGGGGCATTATTTAAAGGGACATGGAAGGTTGCAACGATAATGGGAATACCTATGCGGGTGCATTTCTCATGGTTTATTGTCTTTGGTTTGATAACGTGGTCGTTATCGACTCGCTATTTCCCGATGGCTGCGCCAGACCTTCCGGTAGCATCCTACTGGATTAAGGGTACACTGGCCGCCTTGCTGCTCTTTGCCTCCGTCGTATTCCATGAGCTTTCCCATTCGTATATCGCTCAAAAATACCGTATTCCGATCACGAGTATCACCCTCTTCATTTTTGGAGGCGTTGCGCAAATGAGAGGCGAGCCTCCACATCCCAAAGCAGAATTCAGGATGGCAATCGCCGGCCCTATTTCAAGCTTCCTCCTGGCTGGTCTTTTTTTCCTGACGTCTGTAAATACGGTTGGTGGGCCACGGGCGCTTTTTTCTTACCTTGCTCAAATCAATTTTTTCCTCGGCGCCTTTAATCTCATCCCAGGCTTTCCGATGGATGGAGGACGGGTTCTCAGGTCAATATTGTGGAGCAGGACAAAGGATTATTTTTATGCGACCCAGAAGGCGTCAATCATTGGGAAAAGGATCGCCATTTTCTTTATCATTTTTGGCACATTTTTGATTTTTTCAGGCTTTTCCAGTGGATTGTGGCCGATGCTCATCGGATGGTTTCTCTACATGGCAGCCCAGTCAAGCGCTCAACAGGCAACCCTTCAGGCCGTACTTTCAGGTATAAAAGTCAAGGACGTCATGGTAAGGGAAATCGTAACCCTCGGCCCCTTGATTACCTTAGATGAGGCGGTAGATAACTATTTTCTTCGGTGTAGTTACGGTGGATTTCCTGTTATTGATGACGGGAAATTCCTGGGCATTATAACCCTTAAGGAAATCAAGGACGTCCCTCGGGAAAATTGGCGTAAGGTAAAGGTATCTGATGTTTTCATCCCCCATAACAAAAAATGGGAGATGTCCCAGGATGCCGACGCCATGAAAGCCCTTGAGTTAATGATAAAAGAAGACAAAGGCAGGATTATAGTCATGGAAAATGATAATGTCATCGGTCTAATTACAAGAAATGGCATTGCACGATATTTGCAGATTAAGGGTAAATAATGGCAGCAGAAACCATGTTGCGGCTACACAAAACGTCGAAAAAACTATGAGCCAGGTAAATCCAAACGGTTCATAAATCCAGCCGCCGATTATAAATCCAACGTTAGCCGTCATATCAAGGTACCCAATCAGTACTTGTGAGAAGTTTAAAACGTTGGTTTCGTAAACGTACAGAACGGATGAACCCAACTGAGGCATTGCGTTGAAAAGAAAGAGAAATGCCGCACACGCCCAAAGTTTTTTGGATTTTACCGCTTGCCTTAAACCCTCTTTTGCTTTTTTAGCGGCATGACTAACGGAGGCAACCCGTTCTTCTTTCCACGAAAAAATAGTCAAGGGAATTGGCGCCAGAGCAAACGGCACCGTAATGAAGCACCGCTGCGATTCTTATATCCACTTCGATCCCTTGCAACGGTTCTTTGGGAGGAAACACACCCAGCCCTGACCCCTTCCTTCCACATATCCGTAAAAATGCGCAGGGATTGACTATAGTTGAGCCTACCCTCTTGCCGGGCATAATCATCCTCAAATTTTCTCAGGAGACCGGGGTTTTTAATCATCGCTATTTACCCTCAACAAAACAGCCACCATTTAGATATCTTTCCGACAC
Source organism: Candidatus Brocadiaceae bacterium (assembly GCA_015661205.1). Classification (GTDB taxonomy): domain Bacteria; phylum Planctomycetota; class Brocadiia; order Brocadiales; family Brocadiaceae; genus JACVXV01. The sequence continues at coordinate 9,859 of JACVXV010000095.1, read as the reverse complement.
GAAAAATAAATCTTGCATTCATTCTCTTTTCATATAAAATGCTTAGAACAATTTTTTTCTTTTATTAATTGATGTTACGTCAACTATTTCACTTAAGTTTATTTGCCATTGTTTATGCCACTTCATCATTTTATATCCCCTCATACCTTGACGCCTGTCGTCCACATTAAATAAATATTGGAAATGTTTAGTCATGTCAAAAGACGAAGTATTTAAAGAAAACATGCAATCCATAGGGGATTTTACTTTTAGTAAGAACGTTGCCTCTGTTTTCGATGACATGTTGGAACGGTGCGTTCCCTTGTATCAGGAGATACAGAGGATGATCGTTGAGATGGCCGTTGATTTTAGCGTTGACGGAACCAATGTCTACGACCTTGGCTGTTCAACAGGCACTACCCTCCTCAACCTGGGACAAAACATTCAGAGTAAGGTAAAATTCATCGGTTACGATTATTCAGAGGAGATGCTTGCAAAGTGTAAGCAAAAACTCGACGAACACCAATTTCCCCGCGACTACGACCTTATTTGCGCCGACCTGAATCAAGGCGTACACATCGAAAATGCGTCGGTTGTCACCATGCTTCTTACGCTCCAATTTATTCGCCCGTTAAAGCGGGACATGCTGATTGGGAATATTCTGAGAGGTCTGAACGAGAACGGGTGCCTCATCCTTGTAGAAAAAGTTTTAGGTGAAGATTCATTCTTTAACAGGCTCTTTATAAAATATTACTACGATTTTAAGAAACGGAACGGATACAGCGAGTTGGAAATCGCCCAGAAACGGGAAGCGCTTGAAAACGTGTTGATTCCTTACAAACTCCTGGAAAACAGGGAACTCCTGCTTAAGGAAGGTTTTCGGTATTGTGACATATTCTTCAAGTGGTACAATTTTTGTGGGGTGGTCGCCGTAAAATGATGCTCAAGGCAGGAACCTTCTTTTTCCGCTACCGGAATGCCCTTTTCCCGCTGGTTTTTTCACTGCTTTACTTTGAAAGAACATGGCCGGTTTTCCATAATGAGCAAGCCAAAATGTGGGAAACCTTTTTTGGGATTGCCGTGACGTTGAGCGGGCAGACATTGCGGGCGCTTACGGTCGGCCTGGTTTACATCAAACGTGGTGGAAAGAATAAGCAGGTATACGCGGAAAAACTCGTCCAAAGCGGCATATTCTCCCACAGCCGGAATCCCCTGTATTTAGGCAACTTGTTAATCCTTACAGGGGTTGGCATCGTATCAAACTCGTGGTTGTTTGTTGCGTTTGGATTGCCGTTTTTTGTGTTTGCCTATTTGTCTATTATCCACGCAGAGGAAAACTACCTGCGGAATAAATTCGGCCAGGAATTCAAGGATTATTGCAGTCGCGTCAACCGGATCATACCCAACCTTTCAGGCATGGGAAGCACCATTAGAAGCATGGAGTTCCATTGGAAGCGGCTTATTGTTAAAGAGTACGCGACACCCTATGCTTGGATCATGGGAACGACCATCCTGATCGTCAGGCACCAATATCACCGATGGGGTTACGAGGGCAGTAAAAACAGCATAATAGGCGCAGGCATTTTTCTCCTGTTTGTTACGGCGGCCTTTTTTGTTGTATGGTATCTGAAAAAGCACAAAATCTTACGCCCCGACTGAAAAGCCTACATTATCTGCTAACTCTTTTGCACGCATGCCGGGCAGATGCGCAATCCATGTCATTTTTAATTCATTATTGACATACCTACTCTTCATTATTTATAATTTCAACTTTTATTAGCGACTTTATTTCGCTATAAAAACGCGATGGCGCCGGGAAAAACCTTGCGCCTTCGTGTCTTTATGGCAACCTTGAAACACTTGGTACGACGAGCGATACGGATTAACCGTATATAAAACTTATGATTAGTAATTTAGAAAAAAACATTCATCCCCTCCGAGAACGCCTGCGGCATCTCAAGGACTCACTTTGACCTTGATAGGAAAAAGAAGGATTTAATTGCCCTTGAAGAGCAGGCCGCTTCCCCTCAGTTTTGGGAAAACAAGGAAAAGGCTCAAGACGTTATCAAAAAGATGAAACTTCTTAAGGGGACGATTCAACCTGTCAGTGAGTTGCAAAAGGCGCTTGACGACATAGATTGCCTATCAATGCTTGCCGAAGAAGAGCAGGATGAACAAACAGAGGCCGAGGTTCTCCGTGAAGTTGGTTCGTTTGCGCGAAAACTCGAAAAATTCGAGTTGCTCACCTTGCTTGGGGAGGCGCACGACCATTCCAACGCATATCTAAGCATTCACTCCGGGGCCGGCGGCACAGAGGCGTGCGACTGGGTATCCATGCTGTTTCGTATGTACAGCCGGTGGATTGAGAGGAGCGGATACACGCAATCCCTCATTGATCTCTTGCCGGGTGAAGAGGCGGGGATTAAGCGGATTACGATACACGTAAAAGGCGATTACGCTTACGGATATCTAAAGTCTGAAATCGGGGTGCACCGGCTCGTGCGCATATCACCCTTTGACGCCAACGCAAGGAGGCATACGTCGTTTGCCGCGGTCGATATCCTGCCGGAAATAGAAGAGGAAGCAGAGATCGAGGTGGATGAAAACGATTTGCGTGTGGACACCTATCGGGCGTCAGGCGCGGGCGGCCAGCACGTAAACAAGACCTCGTCTGCCGTTCGTATTACCCACGTCCCCACGGGGATTGTTGTGCAATGCCAGAGCGAACGGTCTCAGCACCAGAACCGCCGCGTGGCCCTGGGCATGTTAAAGGCAAAAATGTATCAAATTAAGGAATCGGAACGGGAAAAGGAACTCTCCGCGGCTTACGATGAAAAAGGAGAAATTGCGTGGGGGCACCAAATCAGGTCTTACGTCTTGCAACCCTATTCCATGGTAAAAGACCTGCGCACCGGCAAGGAAACGGGCAACACACAGGCCGTGATGGACGGTGAAATTAGCGAATTTATGGAAGCGTATTTGAAATGGAAAATGGCAAAAACTATAAAAAAGGATTGAAGGGAAAATGGCTATGTTAAAAAACGAGGACCCGGAAGTTTGGCGTGCAATACAAGAAGAAACAAAGAGACAGGAAAACACCATTGACTTAATCGCGTCGGAAAATATTTGCAGTCTTGCGGTACAGGAAGCGCAAGGGTCTTCAATGACCAACAAATATGCGGAAGGCTACTCGGGAAGACGGTGGTACGCCGGCTGCGGATACGTTGATTCGGTGGAAACCCTTGCCGTTGAGAGGGCAAAGCAAATCTTCGGTGCGGAACACGCCAACGTGCAGCCGCACGCGGGTTCACAGGCAAACATGGCCGTGTGCTTTTCAATATTAAAGCCGGGCGACCGTATCCTGGGAATGGATTTATCCCACGGCGGACATCTTACCCACGGGTTCAAAAAGAACTTTTCGGGTATGCTCTATGAGGTCTTCCATTATGGGGTAAAAAAGGAAACGGGTTACATCGACTACGATGAATTGCGCGCCACCGCCTTGAAAGTAAAGCCGAAACTCATCATTGCTGGAGCAAGCGCATATCCAAGAATCCTCGACTTCCCCAAGTTCAAAAAGATTGCGGACGAGGTAGGTGCTTACTTCATGGCCGACATAGCCCACATCGCCGGGCTCATAGCCGGAGACGCACACCCCAATCCCGTACCTTACGCGGATTTCGTCACGTCAACTACGCATAAAACCATGCGTGGCCCACGTGGCGGCCTTATCCTCTGCAAGGAAAAATACGCCAAGCAGGTAGATTCGGTAGTATTCCCTGGCATTCAGGGCGGGCCGTTTATGCACGCCATTGCCGCAAAGGCCGTTGCGTTTAAGGAGGCAATGACGGATGAATTCAAGAAATGCCAGCAACAGACCGTAAAAAATGCCCAGGCTATGGCTCAGGAATTTTTGAAGAGAAAATACACCATCGTATCAGGTGGAACCGACAATCACCTTTTTCTGGTTGATTTAAGAAGCAAAGGCATTGCGGGAAAAGACGCCCAGATGTTGCTGGAAACCGTAGACATCATCCTGAACAGGAACACAATACCTTTTGACGAACGGGGTACAAACGAACCGAGCGGTATTCGCATCGGAACGCCTACGGTGACCTCACGAGGAATGAAGGAGAACGATGTAGTCAAGATTGCTGACTGCATTGACAAAGCCCTTTCAAACCCAAATGACAACAAAATCAAGGAAGACGTTCGCAAGACCGTTAAAGGACTTTGCACTGCGCATCCTTTGTATCGTTAAACTACGTTATCACTGATTCGTTTTAACGTAATAGTTCATCAGCCTCTAAATCCCTCCCGGTAGCGGACTTTTTCTATTCCCTTCCCGGGAGGGGGCAGGTGTGATATCTTACTTTATTTGGCACCCTTTGTGTCTATTAAAAAAGAACACAGCCCGCTACTGCACACATACGCGAATATGGAAAGCCTGAATACACCTCACTTAGCATGGGCAATCCCCTTCCTGTGATACCCATTACCTGTCATATTGACACAAGAAATGGAACTGTTTGAATTGAAACACTGCCACAATGACATACCCCCCTTGTTGCCATTTATCAATAAATTTTTTTATCCGTTTTATTAACGTTGTATATATTTATACCACAAGTGTTTAAAGCCTATAAATAACCCAGACTAATAATATACACGATACATGAAATTGGTATCAAGTTTGCTCTATGTACTTAAATTCGCAGTTTATCATTTACACACAAGTCAAGTTTTAAAGGCAATGACTGTTTTCTTGATGCGAGATATACGATGCAAGATGCATGAGTATCGTGAATCGTGCATCGTGCATCTTTTTTCAGCCAGTCGAATTGTAGATATAAACATTTATTAGTACATGGAAATTTTGGAGGATACGTAAAAACATGTCTGCAAAGAAAATTATATTTGACCACGAAGCGTTGGAAACCATTAAGTTTGGCGTAAAGCAGTTGGCGGACGCCGTAAAGGTTACCTTAGGGCCACGGGGTCGCAATGTTATTATTCAAAAAAGTTTCGGTTCTCCCACGATTACGAAAGACGGCGTCTCTGTTGCAAAGGAAATTGAACTTTCCGACCACATGGAAAATATCGGAGCACAGATGGTAAAGGCCGTCGCTTCGAAAACCAGCGACGTCGCTGGTGACGGCACAACCACCGCAACGGTACTTGCCGAGGCTATTTTTGTTGAAGGATTGAAGAACGTAACCGCCGGCGCAAACGCAATGGCGCTTAAGAGGGGTGTTGATAAGGCCGTTGAAGCGGTAGTAAAAAAGCTGAAGGAAATGAGCATACCGGTGAAGGGGCGCAAAGAAATTGAACAGGTCGCCACGGTTGCATCGAACTATGATACGGAAGTCGGAAAAATTATCGCCGACGCCATGGAAAAAGTCGGAAAAGACGGGGTAATAACCGTAGAAGACGGTAAGAGCCTTCAAACCGAGGCAAACTGGATAGAGGGTATGCAGTTTGACAAAGGGTATCTATCACCTTATTTCATCACCAACCCCAACGCCATGCAGTGCGTGCTGGAAGACTGTTATATTTTAATCCACGAGAAAAAAATTACTACGGCAAAGACGCTTGTTCCCATCCTGGAGCAGATATCACAGTCGGGGAAACCCCTCTTGATCATCGCTGAGGAAATTGAGGGCGAGGCGCTCACCCTGCTCGTTGTAAATAAATTGCGCGGCGCGCTGAAATGCGCTGCCGTAAAAGCGCCCGGATTTGGGGACAAACGCAAGGCAATGCTGGAAGATATTGCCATTCTTACCGGCGGCCAGGCAGTCTTTGAAGACCTCGGCGTTAACATGGAAACCATCCAGCTTAAAGACCTGGGACGCGCAAAGAAAATAGAGATTGATAAAGAAAACACGACCATTATCGAAGGCGGCGGAGACGGCAAAAAAATTAAAGGCCGTATCGAGCAAATCAAGAAAGAGATTTCAATAACCACGTCAGACTATGACCGTGAAAAGCTTCAGGAGCGCCTGGCAAAGCTTGCGGGCGGTGTGGTGCAGGTTAACGTGGGCGCGGCGACCGAGAGCGAAATGAAGGAAAAGAAGGCGCGCGTCGAAGATGCACTTCATGCTACTCGCGCTGCCGTTGAAGAAGGTATCCTTCCCGGCGGTGGTGTGTCTCTTTTGAGAGCAATATCCTCGTTGGACGCCTTGAAATTGAAAGGCGACGAATTGATAGGCGTGGATATCGTCAGAAGGGCCTTAAGGGCGCCACTCCGGCAGATTGCTGAAAATGCAGGGGCAAACTCCGCCATTATCGTTCAAAAAGTAGAAACCTCAAAGAATAATGAAGGATACGACGCCAGCTCAGACAAGTATTGCGATATGGTTGCGGAAGGTATCATCGACCCGACAAAGGTGGTCAGGTCTGCCTTGCAGAATGCGGCCAGCATATCCACGTTGCTTCTCACGACGGATGCCATTGTAGGCAAGATACCAGAGAAGAAAAAAGCGTCTCCTATGCCGCCGGGTGGTGGTGGTGGATATGGTGGTTACGGCGATATGTACTAATTGTTATGATAAACCGGTGATTGTTCATTTACCGGATAGAATAGCTTCCCAACAAAACCCCCGCTTACCTGGCGGGGGTTTTTTGTTGTCACACACAAACTCCTTGAACGTGAAAATGAAACCCGCTATAATAGCGCTGCTTTCGTTTGTAAGAAAATCACCGAAGTTTAAAGAAAGAGGTGGAACGTGAATTGGAGAGAAAGAATAACCGCGGATCCGCTCGTATGCCATGGTAAAGCCTGTATTAAAGGTACTCGTATTCCGGTATCGGTTATACTGGACAACCTGGCAGAAGGCGTTAGTGAGAGCGAAATTTTAAAGAGTTATCCTTCGTTAAAGTCTGAAGATATTAAAGCAGCAATATCCTATGCTGCGGAGTTGTCTCGTGAAAGACTGGTATCTGTACCGGAATAAGTAAATATGCAGTATTCTACCTCTTTTTAACCGTGAGCCTCTAACACGACATTTGTGGATTGTTGAAGAAACGAAGGTAAGAATTCGTGGTAAAGGTAATGAATTATAAAAGGGGAAAAAACAGAGGAAAAATCAAAAATAACTGTCTCTTGAATTCTTGGTACACCATATTTAATTACAATGTCCACCGGGACAGAGAATTTATCCCAGCGAAGATGTAACTTCCTGTAACGTTGTTCAGCAAAATTGAATGAAGTCGTCAGGCGTGGATAAAAGCAGGCAATCTTTTTATCTTTTGTATCTCCTTCGCAGTTGGTGAGTGAGTTACATGATAGATATCCCATGCCAACTGTAAATTAAGCCGAAACTGTGTTTCCATACCGAAAAGTTTCTCCAGACGAAGTGCAGTATCAGGGGTAACTCCTCGCTCTACATGAAAAGTCGCCGAAGGCATAAATTAATCAAGGAGGGCAACCATTTACCATGCTTACCAACAATATCGTTATTTATAAGGCAGACGCAAGGCAAAACAAGATAGAAAGCTTCCTCAGAGAATTTCTAAACTGTAACAAAAATTTTCCAACGAACTCCTCAACCACATGGCAACCACCAACAGATATTTATGAAACGGAGGACGAAATCGTTGTCAAAATGTCCATACCGGGCACCAGACCGGATGATATTCATGTTGTCCTTAACAACGAAATCCTTACCGTAAGCGGATATATATCCGACACGTCACCCCACGAAAGAACCTGCTTTTATCAGGTGGAAATCCGCTATGGACACTTTGAAAGAAGTTTTCCTATCCCAAAACCGGTTAACACGGAAAACATTCAGGCTACTTATAAGGAAGGTTTTCTCATGATTGTTTTTCAAAAAGTAAAGCAACAGGAAGTAAAGAGGTTTTCCATAAAAATCACCTTATAATAAAGGGAATTATTACCAAACTGCATAATGTCTGCAGTAGTTATAGACGGCTACCATTTCATGATTGTACACAGGTAAACTATATGGCACAAAACGAAGATAAAAACCAAATGAAAACAAACGGCACACCAATCATAGAACCGGATACTAATAACGAAGATGACGAAGATGACAAAGCAAGCTCGTTGAAAATACCCAGGGAAATGCCGGTGCTTCCGGTCAAGGACACCGTAATTTTCCCCAGCATGGTGGCGGCGCTTACTATCTCTACGGAAAGAGACCTCCTACTACTCAACAACGTCCTGTCCGGCAACCGGTTCCTTGCCCTGGTAACGCAGAAAGACAAGGAGTTAAAGGCGGTAAAAACATCTGATTTATATACGACAGCCACAGCGTCCGTAGTCCTTCAGATGATCCGTATGCCCGATAATTCCGCGAAGATGTTAGTTCAGGGACTGAGAAGAATCAAGATCAATAAATATGCCCAAACGGAACCCTACTTCAAGGCCGACGTTGCCGTCCTTGAAGACGTGTCTGAAAATGATAAGGAGACCGAGGCCGCAGCCAGAAACGTCACCGATCAGTTTGTCCGCATGATATCCATGGCGCCTTCCTTGCCGGAAGAGCTTAAGATCGCCATTGTCAATACCGACAGCCCAAGCCGTTTGGCCGACATAATTGCGGCGCATCTGAACGTCGATTAACGTAAAAGCCCGTTTGCAAAAGGTAACGGCGCTGATTGCCGCTGAAATGGAGGTGCTTGAAATGGCCACCAAGATACAAACGCAGGTAAAAAGCGAGATGGAAAAGGGGCAGCGGGAATATTACCTGAGGCAGCAGCTCAAGGCAATCCAGGAAGAACTGGGCGAAGGAGACGAACGTACCGTAGAGTTCAAAGAACTGGCGAAAAAGATTGAAGAGGCAAAAATGCCTCCCGAAGCCAAAAAAGAGGCGGAAAAGGAGTTAAACCGCCTCTCCAAAATGCCCAACTCCTCGGCAGAATATACCGTTTCGAGGACGTATCTTGATCTGATGATCTCCCTGCCATGGTCGGTAAGCACACCGGACAACCTGGACATCAATACAGCCCGTAAGGTGCTGGACGAAGACCACTATGACCTGGAAAAGGTTAAAGAAAGGATTTTGGAATACCTTGCCGTAAGAAAATTAAAACAAGACATGAAAGGTCCCATCCTCTGCTTCGTCGGTCCGCCCGGCACGGGGAAGACCTCCATAGGCATGTCCATTGCCCGCGCTATGGGACGCAAATTCGTGCGCATCTCACTCGGCGGCGTACGCGACGAGGCGGAAATTCGCGGACACCGGCGCACTTACATAGGCGCCCTGCCGGGGCGTATCCTGCAAGGGTTACGCAAGGCAGGCTCAAATAACCCGGTATTTATGCTCGACGAGATTGACAAACTGGGGGCTGATTTCCGCGGTGATCCGGCGGCGGCGCTGCTCGAAGTCTTAGACCCGGAACAACACCATGCCTTTTCCGACCATTACCTTGACGTGGCATTTGACCTTACCAAGGTGATGTTCATCACTACCGCCAATCTTTTAGACCCCATTCCGCCGGCGTTGAAAGATAGGATGGAGGTGTTGGAGCTTCCCGGATACACGGCGGAGGAAAAGGTATTCATCGCAAAACAGTTTACCATACCAAAACAGTTGAAAGAACACGGACTCACAAAAGAGACGCTTACCTTAGAGGATGGCGCACTTAAAGCCGTCATCAGCGATTACACGCGCGAGGCGGGCATCCGCAACCTGGAGCGCGAAATAGCCCATCTTTGCAGAAAGGCCGCCAAAGATATCGCGTCCGGTGAAAAAAAATCCGTAAAGGTGACGGCAGGACAATTGCACAAACTACTGGGGCCCGTCAAGTTCTTCTCAGAAGCCGCCGAGCGAACGTCGGAAGCCGGCGTGGCAACCGGTCTGGCCTGGACGCAGGCCGGTGGCGACATCCTCTTCATTGAAGCGACCTCCATGCC
>JACVXV010000223.1 GCA_015661205.1 Candidatus Brocadiaceae bacterium | reverse complement strand
TTATGCCTTTAAAAAACCCTGGGGTCTGGGGCAAAGCCCCATCCTTTTGTAGCTTATTTTACATTTCAAAATTCCAATTCACGGTGAACCAGCACACTACGATAACGAGAATGTTAACTATGGAAGCATCACAAATAAAGAGAAGTAAGGGCGAAGCATTTTTTTCACCAATTAAATTATGTTTGTGCCTTGTCACGGAAAAAGCTTCGCCCCTACCGCCAAATCAACACCATGCAACTGCGTATACGTTGGACCATCCGGCGAAAGGTCGCTCTTCATCAAAACTACTTGCGTAACGTGCGTTAAACCGAAATGAACATTACGAAATGTTAACAGCTTTTCAATCAGTTTCGTTATGTTTCGGCGCGACCTTATACGCCCAAGCGTTAGGTGCGCAACAAACTTTCTATCCTCATGTTCCACACCTAAAGCCATGAGCCGGTTGTCGAGTTTTTCGTGAAGGCTTGCTAAGACGCCGGCGGTATCTACGATGTCCGCAAAAACAATCCGTGGATTTTTCTCGGTAGGGAAAACGCCGACGCCCGTGTAATCAAGGTCGAAAGGTTTTATATGGGAGACAGTTTCTTTTAAAATAGTAACGATTGCCCCAACCTGTCCGTCATCAATACTTCCAATAAACTTTAACGTGATATGAAGATTTTCCGGGGCAACCCAGCCCACGTCGGCGTCCAATTTTTTGAGTGCGCTTTGAAATTCCGCCAGTTTCTTCCGGATTTCTTCGTTAATTTCAATTGCTATAAAAAGCCTTGTATTCATTGATTACACAGGTTTTTTATCGTGTAATCGAGCCTTTGGAGTGACACTTCTTTTCCCAGCAGTTCCATCGTCTCAAAAATACCTGCGCTTACGCTCCGTCCCGTGATAGAAACCCTTAGCGGCTGGGCAAGTTTGGAAAACCCAACTCCAAGTTTGGTTGTTAACGCACGTAAGGAGTCTTCCAGGTGCTTCGTGTCAAAGGCTTCAAGCTGGGAAATGGCGGCAAGCACCTCTTTCAACAGGTTGGTAATCCCTTCCTTCTTGAGAAACTTTTCCACGGATGCCGTATCATATTCAATTGTGCTGCTAAAAAAGAACCCCGTTTGATTTACCAAATCCTGAAAGGTCTTGAACCGTTCGTGGTACAATCGCACCAGGGCGGTCAACCACTCCGCGGAAATCTTTGTCATGTCAACGCCGGATTTTTCAAAAAAGCCCCTTGTATATGGACTCAATTGTTCAACAGGGATGCTTTTAATGTACTGGCCGTTCATCCAATCCATCTTTGTATTGTTAAACTGGGCGCTGGTTTTAACCGCGCGCTTCAGGCTGAACTTCTCAATCATTTCCGCTAAGGTAATAATCTCCTGATCGTTGCCCGGCGACCAACCAAGCAGGGCAAGGAAATTTACCAGGGCTTGCGGCAAATAGCCCTTGTCTCGGTATTCGGTTACGGAAGTCGCCCCATGTCGCTTGCTCAGGCGCGAACCATCCTCACCAAGAATCATCGGAATATGGGCAAACTCCGGGAGTTTAAAGCCAAAGGCATTGTAAAGTGCGATCTGCTTGGGGGTGTTTGATATATGATCGTCGCCCCGAATGACGTGGGTAATTCCCATTTCGGCGTCATCCACCACGCAGGCGAAATTATACGTCGGAAAGCCGTCGGCCTTGAGGATGACGAAATCTTCGATCAGCGCCGTATCAAAGGAAATGACGCCATGTATGAGGTCATTAATCTCCGTGACGCCGTCCAACATCTTAAAACGGATGGCCTTGCGTCCCTCGGCGTCCGTGTCGTAAAAAGCCTTATTTTGCAAAACCAAATTATCGGCGTGTTTTTTATAAATCGATAGCCGGTCACTTTGGAAAAAGGGACCCTCGTCCCAGTTGAGGCCAAGCCATTGCATGCTATCAAGAATTGCCTGAGTAGCCTCCGGTGTGGAGCGCTGTTGATCGGTATCCTCTATGCGCAGAAGAAAAATCCCTTTGTTGTGGCGCGCGAAAAGCCAATTAAAAAGGGCCGTCCGAGCCCCTCCAATATGGAGATATCCGGTAGGACTAGGTGCAAAACGAACCCGTACGTTAGACATCAAACCTTTTTCCCTTTCTGTTCTCAATGCTTCATGAACCGGTAATTTACGAAGAAACTAACTCTTTTTATAGCGAAGTATAATAACGAATCTTGAACAAAGGTGTCAAGCGTTTTGTTCGTCAAAATACACAGGGTGTAGTGGCAAGGCGCGCCTTGCCACTACGTTGTTAAATATCGCTGAATGCCCAATTTGATGTATAGAAATTTCAATGCCGTTGTAGCGACCCTTTAGGGTTGCCACCCCTTGTGCGTGTTCAACCATTCGCAAGGCTGAAGCCTTGCCCTACGTATAAACGGGAGGCCAAAGGAAATTTCAATGTTTCCACAAAGACATGCACACACACCACGTAAATCGAATGTTCACATCGGAAGAATACCATCAGAACTGAAACGCTTACTCATGCTTAAAGAATGGGTTGTGCCGCTTTTCTTCACCTATAGTAGAAGATGGGCCGTGACCCGGATAAACTACCACCTGATCTCCTAAGGTAAACAACCGCTTTTTTATCGACGTTAATAACCCCTCATAAGAACCGCCATAAAGGTCCGTTCTGCCTATTGACCCGGCAAAAAGGGTATCGCCGGTGAAAACAACGTCGTCAATGAGGAAGCACACACAGCCGGGAGAATGTCCCGGTGTGTGGAGAACCTTCAACTTCTCAGAGCCAATGGCAATCTCCTCATTATCAGTCAAAAACCTATCAATCGTTGGCGTGGGGAACGAAGGCATTCCGAAGGACCTTGTTTGGCTTGACAAAGAACTAATAAGCGCCTTTTCTTCCTGATGGATCAGGAATTTTGCGCCTGTTTTATCCTGCAAGTGTTTTACACCGCCAACGTGGTCGAAGTGGGCGTGCGTGTTGAGTAGATATTGCAAGGTAAGGTTGTGTTTTTTCAGACACTGCAAAACGTCTTCCTCGTTGCCTCCTGCGTCAATTGCCACGGCAGTCCGTTCCTTTTTCGACCCAACGATATAACAATTCACGTCCAACGGACCAACGAGTAACGTTTCTAAAATTATGTCCTGCGATTTCATAAAGTATCATCCCCCCTTTTTATCTATTCCGGATAGGACAAGCGTCCCCGCGTGTCATCATGATGTCGAGAACGCCCGACCCACCTGTATATTTTAACGAGCCTGTATTCTATCAGTGTTTTAAAGGCAATCAAGTGATTTATTAGGCGGGATTAGGAATCAGCTTAATTTCCAGGTGACAACGAACGGCTTTAGCATAATTCTTAAGCGTAGTAAGAGATGGGGCGTGTTTTCCACAAGCTTCCAGTCGGGAAACCGCGCTTTTGGTTGTCCCCATCAACGCGGCAACAGCTTCCTGCGTAAGACCTGACTTGGAACGGGCAGAAAGCATTTCATGAATAAGGGCATGCTCCTCTTCCCTCTCTTCGTATGCCATTTTAAAGCCTCTTCTTTTCAAAGCTTTTTTGAGGAAGGCTTCATGGTTATGGGAAACCGGCTCGTATTTTAATTTAGTCACTTTGTACTTTCTTTATGCTTTTGCGGTTACTTTTTTACATTTTCACTGATGCAACTGTAATATGATTTTTTCCTTCAATTTCTTTGATTTCAGCACTTATAATTTGTTTATGTAAATCTGGATACAATTTGTTTTTTTGTTTGATAAGCAAGTGTAAGTTTTCTTCTGCATCTTTGAAATCGTTTTCTGAAAAGGTTGGATTTAGTCTTTTATACTCATCCATATATTTCTTTATCGCTGAGTCCCTGTTTTCTTGCTTCAGGCAAGCAATATTCCAGGCGCTTGCGGCACAATTAAGTTGTTCTTGTTTCTGTTCGATGTTTTCTCCCATGTGTATAAAATTTCCGGCAACCTTTAATAACATTTCAGAGATTTTTATTTTTGGGGTTTTGAGAAACATTTTTTTGCTCCAAATTCCATTTTGATTTAATATTACACACGGCACCAGTAACATTACTCTATTAAAAGACGCCCACAAAAAAATATTTTTAAGGCATAACTTTTCAGCGACTCAACTTGTGACTTCCCAATGCTTTACGACTTGTGTTTGACCTTGATTTACCCCTTTACTCCTGGTATTAATTGTACTTATAACATTTCGAAACATACAACCACCGGTCGTGTCTGGCATACAGATTGTAAGCTGCATGAAAAAACAATAGGGAGTGTTTATTAAGCGGAATGAGAAATCAACTTAATTTCCAGGCGACAACCTATGTGCTGGTTCACCGTGAATTGGAATTTTGAAATGTAAAATAAGCTACAAAAGGATGGGGTTTTGCCCCAGACCCCAGGGTTTTTTAAAGGCATAAGAG
>JACVXV010000222.1 GCA_015661205.1 Candidatus Brocadiaceae bacterium | reverse complement strand
GCCCCAAAGGGGCGCAATAAGATAGCCCAGGGCAACGCCCTGGGTTTAGCATTATGAGCAAAACAAGCCCTGAAGGGGCGACATAAGGTGTAAAAAATGTCCCATTCCGTATTTCGCCCTTTCAGGGCTTGATGGTTTTTGTCATATTCCCAGGGCGTTGCCCTGGGCTAAGATATTTCTCCCCTTCAGGGCTAGCAAAAACAAGGATTTGGTGACATTTACTGGTTGCTTAACTTAACACCTATGGGGTTTATCCCCCGCTTGGCGTGCATTCCCCGCCAATGCCGACCATGAAGGCCTGCGCTACAAAAAAGCCGTTGCTGTAGGCGACTTGATTTAACGGATAGGAAATGCAAAGCAGCAGTGGGGCGACCCTCTATACTCAATCGAATTGAAACCACTGGTTTAAACTTCCGGAAATTATCATTAATTCTGTCTTGCAATCATTGTTTCTTACATGCTTATTCATTGCCTTCCACGCCATTTCAATGGGTTCAGATTGGGTATAGGGTTGCAATGCCTGGTACGTATTCAGGGAGTGGCAAGGCTAAAGCCTTGCCCTACGTGTTAACGGAAATTAATTTCTTGAGAAACCTATGACCATAAAATCAATAAAAAACATCCCCGATGAAGAGATACTTTGTTCCGGAACCCCTGCATGTGCCGGGTGTGGCGGGCTTCTGGCGTTGCGGCATTGCTTGAAGGCGTTGGGGAATAAGACCGTTATTGTAAACGCCGCCGGGTGCTTTACCCTTCTTTCTGTTTATCCCTTTACCCCATTTGCAAACTCCTGGCTCTACACCGCAATGGCCTGTGCGCCCGCGGGGGCGCAGGGCATACGGGATGCATTGGATATTTTGATAAGAAAGGGACGGCTCAATGCGCAGGAGGACGTGAAGGTGGTTGTCCTGACGGGCGATGGGGTTGCTTACGATATCGGACTTGCATCCACGTCGGGGGCAATCCATCGCAACCTTGATTTTTACTACATCTGTTCAGACAACGAGGCTTATGGCAACACGGGGTTTCAGTGGTCGGGGGCTACGCCATTTGCATCGAAAACGGCCACAACGGCCACCGGCTGCGCAAATCCGACCGGTTCGCAACTGGCAAAAAAAGACTTGTTTGAAATATGGAGAAGCCACAAACCACCCTATCTGGCAACGATTTCTCCGTCGCATCCGGTTGATTTAATCAACAAATTCCAAAAGGCAGAACAATTTAAGGGGCCAAAGCTTTTTATCAACCTTTCACCCTGCCCTCCCGGATGGGCGGTTGACGCCTCCTCTTCCGTTAAATTTGCGAAATTGGCGATTGATACGGGGATTTGGCCGTTGAAGGAGGCCATCCATGGCGATCTCAGGCATACGTTTATTCCCGGCAGGCTCAAGCCCGTTGAGGAGTATTTGAGAGAGCAGGGGCGGTTTGCGCACTTGTTCAGGCCGGTGAGGCAGGAGGCTGCGTTGCAGAAGATACAGGAAATGGTTGACCGGTATTGGAAGGAAGTACGGGAGAAGGAACCGCCGCCATCCGGCGCAAATAAACAGTAACCGTGGTATGGACAAACCTTGTTTGCCCATGCCAATTCAGTTAAATCCGTGTAATGCGTGTCTGAAAACCGCCGGGGTGCTACAGATTTTCTTCCTCCTCCTCCTCCTCCTCAATTTCAAAATCTTCTATTGAGCAATAGCCTTTTGATGTAAGGTATTCGTCAAACGCACTGTCTGAACCGGCCAATTGTTTTTGTTTAACGGCTTGGTCTAAATCGTTTTCCGCGTGGGTAACGGCCTCATCCTCAGTTTCAAATTCAATGTAAGAATTAACCAGGACAACGTGGCACTTCAGTTCGGTTTCCGCCGAGCCTTCCAAACATGCTATTGAAGGTATATAACAACCGGCGACACCATAACATCCCGCTTCAAATATAAATTGTTCTGACATACATTGTCCTCGTGTACGATTAAGTAGCGCAGGCGTCTCGCCTGCATTTGAGAAAAACAGCAGGCGGGACGCCTGCGCTACCGATAAATTATGTCGCCTGTGGCGATGGCATTTGTAGCGCCGGCCTTCATGGCCGGCAATGGCATGGGGTACGGATGCCCAGCGAAACAACTGATTGTGCCTTTCCCGATTGCTTACATACTAACCACTTCAACGTGAATATGTTCTTTCACTTCATGTTCTTTCTCTAGAATACGATCGATATTATCAAGGGTTGTTGCATGGAAATATCTCTCGCCACATTCAAAGCAAACCTCCGCTTCCACATTTTCAATTATGTATAATTTATCACGAAGCCAATGTTGCTTGTTTACTTTCTTTTTTGCCGTTTGCTTTCCACAAAATTCGCAAATCATAGCTACCCCATTAAAGCATAAATTGTTATTATGATAAGAGAACCATCCTCTTTAAATCTGCAAATAACATGAACCAATTATATCCTCTGACAATTTTCTGATAATTTTTCCTTTTAGAATAGTATTTTCGATATCAGAACGATTTAACCTGTCATCATACATTTCATCTTCTGCATGAGATGAAAGATAGTAGTTTTTATCGATGATTTTCTGACGAATTATTTGAATTCTTGTCATACTATATCTGATTTCGAAGCGCCCAATTACGCCATAAATCTGTGTGTAGGGTGGACTAAGCGAAGTGTATCCACCAAGATATGATTTTTTCTTTCAAAAGAATAAACCAGCCGCTGATTTACGCGATAGACGCGGATTGCAAAAAGTAGCGCAGGAGTCTCGCCTGCATTTGAGAAAAACAGCAGGCGGGACGCCTGCGCTACAGGCATTTACCTGTTTTTTACTACTGCCGTAATCCCCCTTTTTAAGGGGGGACTTGGTTGCGGCTTCACCGCGTTAGGTAATGTTCATGGTCATCAGGAATTCGGCGTTGGTTTTTGATTTGGACAGCCTGTTTTTGAGCAGTTCCATGGCCTCAACCGCGTTCATCTCGTTAAGCACCTTTCTGAGCATCCACATCCGTTTAAGCTCTTCGGCGTCCACGATCAACTCTTCTTTTCTGGTGCCGGAACGGGTGATATCAATTGCGGGGAACAACCGGCGATCCGCCAGTTTTCTGTCCAAATGCAATTCCATGTTGCCAGTACCCTTGAACTCTTCAAAAATAACCTCGTCCATCCTGCTGCCGGTATCGACCAGCGCCGTTGCAACAATGGTAAGACTCCCGCCTTCTTCAATATTTCTCGCAGCGCCAAAGAATCTCTTTGGTTTTTGCAGTGCGCTGGCGTCAACGCCGCCGGAGAGTATCTTTCCGCTGTGCGGCACCTCGGTGTTGTATGCCCTTGCCAACCTGGTGATGGAATCGAGCAGGACAACAACGTCTTTTCCGTACTCCACCATGCGCTTCGCCTTCTCAATTACCATTTCCGCCACTTGAATATGGCGGCTTGCAGGTTCATCGAAGGTGGAGCCAATGACCTCGGCCTTGACGGAGCGGGACATGTCGGTCACTTCTTCCGGTCTCTCGTCAATCAAGAGGATAATCAGGTAGACTTCGGGGTGGTTCTTGGTGATGCTATTGGCCATCTTTTGCAATAACACGGTTTTACCGGTGCGCGGCGGGGCAACGATTAACCCTCTTTGTCCTTTTCCGAGGGGGGTCACAAGGTCCATAATCCTTGTTTCAAGCTCTGAGGATTCCTTTTCCAAAAAGAGCCTGTCCGCCGGGTGTAATGGGGTCAGGTCGTCAAAGACAATCTTGTCGCCCATGATCTCCGGGTTTTCAAAGTTAATCGCCTCAACCCTCAACAGGGCAAAGTATCTCTCCGTGTCCTTTGGCGGCCTGATCTGGCCGGAAACGACGGCGCCCGTTCGAATTCCAAACCGGCGTATCTGAGAGGGAGAGATGTAGATATCGTCAGGACAGGGCAGGTAGTTGTAGTCAGGCGACCGCAGGAACCCGAAGCCTTCCGGAAGCACCTCTACCACGCCTTCGCCGTACATGAGGCCGTTTTGATTGACCCTGTCTTTGAGTATTTTAAAGATAATATCCTGCTTTTTAAGGCCGATATATTCTTTGACGCCTTCTTTTTTTGCCGTTTCCTGTAGTTCCTTTATCGTCATCTTTTGTAATTCTGTAATGTGCATCTCGCCGCGTTTGATTTCTTCGTACTTCTCGTTTTCCTCCACCAAATCCACGTCCATGTCCACAGGTTGTTCTTTTTTACCATTCGTTACTGCCATAAGTACTCCTCCCTAATTTATATAGTTACTAATTCTACGACTGTCTTTCTTCCAGGCAATGTTGCCAAAATTCCTTTACTTGTCTAAAGGTGTTTTCTGCGGTGAAATTATTATCAATGATGTAATCTGCGCTCCGTTTTTTCTCCTCTAAGCCCATTTGAAACTGTTCCCGTTTTTCCAATTCGTCCGCGGGCCAATGCCTGGTGAGTTG
>JACVXV010000094.1 GCA_015661205.1 Candidatus Brocadiaceae bacterium | reverse complement strand
TGTACACGGGTCTTCCCCAGGACATAATAACGGGGTTCTGTCGTGGAATGCGTTATATCGTTCTTTACTATCAAGGGATTGTTGAAAAAGACTTCCTCGAATTCGGTGTGAGCAACACCGTGCTTGTCCCAATTTTTGGTAATATTACCTTTATCCCATTCAAAACTGTCAATAGTAGATAGTATGTCCATATTTGTATACGTTGAATATATACACAAAATAGTATTTAATCAATTAAAAACCCGTGATAACAAAATAGGCCATTAACCCCGGACGGAATCAATGGCCTATCGTTATCAAGTATTCGTGTTGTATTCGTATCCAGGATGCATTCATATTACTTTCTTCGTTGATTAAATCAATAAAAAAAGTAGTTTGAACTTGCTTTAGGCTTTCGCATATTTCGCCCCAATGCATTTATTGTAGTCAAAACGTAGTCATCTGAATCATCCCCCGAAAATGTGAACAAATTGTTCATTAACGTAAAACATCCCTTTCTTGACGATAACCGTGGGATAAAAAAGCACCTTTGCCCCTCCCGGCTCAGCCTCTATCGGGATAACGTAATACCCGTTCTGCGTCTATCCGCGTAAATCCCCGGACGGTAAAATAAAAATACTCGCAATTTTATTTAGTTTTTGCTAAGCTGGCTAATCTACGGGAAAAGTAATTTCCCCCTCTATTTTGCGAAGAAAACGACATGATTGCAGGATTTAGGTTATGAAGAAACGAATAATGGAAAGAATATATTTCGTTTGTGAATATCTGTATCTTTGATAATTAAAGGAGTGATTATGCGTAAAGTGGGGTGTTTAAAATGCTGCGTAATTTTTGTTTTGCTTTCTGCTTTTACGATGGGACAACTCTATGCCACGGATACCCTATACTTAAATCGGGGGAATTCCTATTGCCGCAAAGGCAAGTACGACCGGGCAATCAGCGATTACAACAAGGCGCTTGAGTTAAACCCAAAGTTTACTGAGGCGTACTACAATCGGGGGCTTGCCTATTATGGCAAAGGTGAGTATGACAATGCCATCAGTGATTTCGGAAAGGCGCTTGAGATAAGCCCGGTGTTCGCCGAGGCATACAACAATCGGGGAATTGCATATAACGACAAAGGCGAGTTCGACCGTGCCATCAGTGATTATGAAAAGGCCATTGAGATTAACCCAAAGTTTGCTAAGGCATACTATAATCGGGGGAATGTCTATAAGAACAAAGGCGAGTATGACCGCGCCATCAGTGATTACAATAAGGCCATTGAGTTAGAGCCAAAGTTTGCTGATGCATACTACAATCGGGGGTCTGCCTATAAGAGCAAAGGCGAGTATGACCGCGCCATCGCTAATTACGATAAGGCGCTTGATGTAAACCGTCCCCCACGGATAAAGAGCGCTAAAAATGGCGGAATACATTAAAATGCCGGTATTACATGCGCCGCATAGTTATTCTCTCAAGAGATACGTTTTTGCTTTTGCTGTCCCGTGTTCTCCGCGTCACTTGCGGTGAACTGTTACCAGTTGAGTGTTTTTAATACATTTTAGCAGAGGAGATGAGGTATACGTTTATGGAACAAACTAAGTTTAACAAGCCGTTTTTTAACGAGGTAGAGACCATCAAGATTAAAGACCCACTTGCCGTTGCGCTGGGAGCAATAGACAAAAGTGAGCCGTTTGTTTTTACTTATATGGATGCCGTAAAGCTTGCAGGCCATTCGTGCCCTGCCGTTTCAGGCGCATACAAGTTGACCCAATTGGCATTGAAAAGCCTTTATGGCAGCGAAACCCCTGTCCGTGGACAAGTCCGGGTAACGTTTAAGGGCGGTGTTGAAAACAAAGTAAATGGTCCCATCTCACAGGTTGTTACCCTTATTACCGGCGCGTCAGGGGAAACCGGCTTTAAGGGATTAGGAGGCGGGCGCTTCGGCAGATACAATTTACTGTCTTTCGACGAGGGCGCCCATGCGGATGACGATGCAGTATGCACGGTAATATTTGAGAGAATGGATACCAAGAAAAAGATAGAGATTAGCTATGCCAATTACATGCTCCCTGCCAATCCCAAAATGGGTGATTTGATGCCATTAGCAGTCACCGGCAAGGGGTCAGACGCGGAGATAAACGAATTTGGGAACTTATGGCATGACAGGATCAAAGTGATATTGATGAACCCTCCCAAAGACATGTTTGTAATAAAGGATTTGAAGTAATACGGACGGTTGTTCGCATGGTGGCAGGTGCAAAGCCTGCCACCGCTCGCCGGAATTCACTTATTCCCCTTCCACCCCCTCTGGAACGTGCATGTTTCAGCGCCTTCCGAAAACGCGCCAACGGTAAACAAATTACCCATCCTGTTTCGCCACATCAAGAGTGACTCTGAGACAAAATGTCCCATGAGACAAAATGTCCCATGAGACAAAATGTCCCATGAGACATAATTTCAGTCCCCCTCATTTCCGCACCATGAATTGTTAGATTTTCACACTATTTATGTAGATATCTTACAAAATTTTTTCCGGCTGCGATTCTTCCGTAAAAACTCCTCCTGCGTTAATCAAAAATTCGTCTTTTAATCGGTGTATTATCGTTGATAACCATCGGTAGATATTCATGTTACAGAACCACAGGCCAATGACCAATAACTCTGTATGGCAATGCCAAACGTGTAGCTTTGCTGCTGTTTTCAACCTCAAAATACGTAACACATTAGCATTATTTTTATAAATAATCATATTTGTCTCGATGTGGCATAAGTCTTGCATGTATGAGGTACGTGATTGCAAAGTTACCGGAAACATTTAGTCGAACATTTTGTGTGAGCATAATAATTTTCCATTGAGAGACGAAAAAGGGTTTATTTTTAATAAAGGAGTATGTCAGGGGTGACCTAACAAAGCAGGGTTATTTTTACTGTCATAAAAGCCTATGAATCAACAAATAATCAAAAAACGCTATTGTCCTTTTGTTCAAGACCCGCACGATGAATGTTATTGTGCTAAACTTGACAGCCAGAATATAGAAAATACCATCTATTATTGCGGCAAAAATTTCCTGGATTGCGAGATATACAGGATACTAATATTAAAACAGGGACAACCCACAAACTCAAATTATGAAAAATAACAGAATAAAGGGTAAAATCAGACAAGGAGAAGTCCCCGTCGAGGATACATCTTCGGCTCTTTGCGCCTACGTTATAAAGGGCGGCAAGGCAAAGATTTTTAAGAAGGTTGATGGCAAACGTTTGTTAATCGGCACCGTAAGCAAAGGAGAGGTTTTTGGGGAAATGGCCTTTTTGGGAGAAACCCAGGAAACAGTCTCGGTTGTTACCAATGGCAAAGCAAGGGTGGAAATGATAACCAGGAACACCTTTATGGACTTACTCAATAAGCTGTCTCCCGACGTCCGAAACAAGATGCACACAATTATCAGCGACCTTGCAACGATTACCGATATCAACCGCCGTCTGGTAGCGCTATTTCAAAGCCTCCCGAGACCTAAAATAGCGGTAACCGATACAAAAATGCTTGAAACGGAATCCCATAGTGTTTCTGAAGATATGCGCCATATAATCGACGCCATAACCAACCGGCTTCGCGCAGAGATAATTAAGTTTAACAAATTAACAAACCGAACAGATACCCCTGGCTGGTAGGCTGGAGGCCGCAGCCTCCAACCCCCACTCGTCGCCAAATACACGAGACAACCGCGTGTACCCTTTTAAACCGTACAACGTTCCCGTAGTTAGTGACCCCCTGGAGTTGCTCTAAACCAGAGAAAAGGTGCATATCATGTTCAAGCCTTCTGATAGCATCGTGACATCCGGCGTACGTATCAGCGCGCTTTCAAGGCATGCTGTTGGTCAATCGCTTTCATCTCTCGGCCCAGCCAATTGCCGACGACGGGCAGTCCGAACTGGGCTATATACTTGCGCACCCGGATAACTTTGCCGGGCAAGCCTACTATCGCAGCAGCGGCTTTTTCTGTTATTCGGTGCCCATCCACGGTGTTTCGTGGTTGGCAGCCCGACTACGATTGGCCTAAGAGTTCGCGGAGCTTTGCGGAAATATCCTGACTTTTCATCAGGGTCTCGCCAACCAATATAGCGCCGACACCTGCCTTGAGCAGCTTTTCCACGTCACCCCTCGTTTTTATGCCACTTTCACTGACGACGATCTTTCCGTCCGGTATCATTTGCCTCAGCCGTAGCGTTGTGGTCATATCCGTTATAAAGGTTGCCAGGTTGCGATTGTTTACGCCGATGATGTGCGCGTTTGTTTGCAAGACTTTCTTTAGCTCTTCCTCTGAATGCACCTCTACGAGGCACTCCATTCCCATTTCGCCGGACAACGCCAAATAGTCCTGAATCTCATCCCCGGAGAGCATTGCAGCGATGAGGAGTATGGCGTCTGCCCCGGCGGCCTTGGCTTCGTAAATCTGGTATGGGTCGATGATGAAATCCTTTCGCAGGGTGGGCAGGCCGACTGCCTTTTTAACCTCCGTTAGGTATGACAAGCTGCCCTGGAAGAAATATTCATCGGTAAGCACCGATATGGCTGCCGCGCCCCCGGCTTCGTAAATGCGGGCTATTTCAACCGGGTGAAAGTCTTTTCTGATGATGCCAAGCGACGGGGAGGCCTTCTTGATCTCTGCAATAATTCGGATATTGGCGCCGCTCCTCAGTGCGGCGCTGAACGATTTCGCCACAGGTATTTTTGGAATACGTTCTTTCAAGGTATCGAGCGGTGTGCGCCTCTTGCTTTCTGCGACTTCGACTATTTTGTGTTTGTTAATGTCATTGAGGATTGTCATTGACGTTACGCCTCAAAAAATATCTCATAAAACGGTTATTCCTCTCAGGAAAGGTATTGGTAAGAATGAGCGCCCGCATCGACGGCAACGACTGGAAAAGGCGGAAGGACACCCATGTGCACAAGGCCAGTCTCAGGCTTAAATAGGCGGTGTGGCACACAAGAAATCTGAACAGGAAACTGCCCGACAACACGGTGAACAGGACTACTGCCGCATAGAGAGAATAAGCGCAACGGTACCGTATCCCGTACCCCACCCCCATCATAAACAGTCCCAACACAATGTAGCTAAACCCATAGCCGCGTTGGGCGAGGCCATGGCTGACCGTCAACGCCAGGATGCTTAGGATGATGCCCAGGATACCGAGAAATATTACCAGGTTTGCTATCTTTCCGACACGTTGCGAGTGGTTTATCTGACGTTTTTCGTTCATTTGATTTTCAGCGCCGCAATAATGATGATAATTCCGAATAAAATAAATATACCGGCCGAGGTGTATTTGATAGCCTTCTCCGGCAGTTTTTTCCCCGCAATAACACCGACGATGATCGCAACGCCGTCCGCAATCACCATGCCGAACGTTGAGCCAAGCCACACGCCGATAAAGGAACGGTATTGAGCGGCAAGCGAAATGGTCGCCAATTGCGTCTTATCGCCAAGCTCTGCAAGAAAGAAGGCAATGGCAACGGTGGTTACCGGCCCCCAGGCGTTCTTCGCGCTTTTTCCTTCCGGACAACTGTCGCCCTTTAACGTCCAGGCGCCGAAGCCTATAAAAGAAAGCCCGATCAGGAGTTTTAAATATTTTAAGGGAATGAACGCGCTTACCCTTTCCCCGATGATTACCGAAAACAGGTGGATCACCAGCGTTCCGATAAAAATGCCCAGCAAAACCTTCATGGGTTTGTATTTCGTGGCAAACGAAAGCGCCACCAGTTGGGTCTTGTCACCCATTTCAGCGATTGCGATAAGGAAGAGTGACGACAAAAAACTTCCCACGGATACTCCTTTCGTTAAACTAAGGTAGGGTGGGCAATGCCCACCCTACCCTGTAATCTCGTTCCTAAACTCCAGATTGGGAACACGTTGACGTAGGGACACGGTGCCCGTGTCCCTACGTGTGAACACCCAAAAACCACCAAAGGCCTAATTCCACCCGGATTTGGGGGGAGGCGGGGAAACCCCGCCCCTACGCGTTTAAATGCGTGTGAGGTGGCATTGCCCACCCTACCCTTACCACCCAAAGACACCTTTCTTCTCCTGCTTCGCAAGCTGCTTTTCTTCTTCCCACACGGCCAAACCTTCGTTGTTTGTCAGCGACAGTTGAAAGATATAGGCGACCTGGCGGACATCGTCAAGGCGGTCGCGCATCTCAAGGATTTTTCCGGAAAGCGAGAAGTCGGGCATGCGCTGCAGCTCCTTTTTGTCCGCATAGAAATCCTTTTCCTGCTGCATACTCTGAGCCAGTGGGTCCTCGGCAATACCTCCGATGCCCATGGTTGTGGTCGTCAATGCCTTTCCGCTCTGATTGAGGGCGATGCGGATCTTTTTCGTCAGCATGTCGGTATCGATCTGCTGGGTGGTATTATTGATGATCCTGCTGATGGCAAGGACGGCTGGCTGTTTCGGCGCTTTATCAAGTGCGCCCGACGCCAGGAGTGATTTGATCATGTCCTCGGCGGCGTAGGAAAAGTCCTGAATATTAATCTCGGTTGTGTTGAGGGTGCGGGGCCCGGAGGTCTCTACGTACCTCGTGTGGGTTGAACAGCCGCCAAAAAATAATAGCGGCGATAAAAAGAGCAGGCACAGTTTTATCTTCCTATTCATCGGTATTTTCATCCTTTCTCAATTTGTGTTTAAATGCCTCAAACGCACAGGCGTCGGCAAAGCGCTCCTTACTGTTGCGATTCATAAAAGTTTCGTATGTTGTATAGAGTGATGTAAGGCTCAACGGTTCAACACGTCTTCATTTTACTTAATTATCCCGCACGTTTTCCATAAATTTCACCCGAAAATCCTTGGCCGTCGGGGTTGGGGCGACTGCGGTAATTGTCAATGACTCCTTTCCCTCAATTTGACGGGGTATCCACACGGAGGTTGGCGTGTTAATCGCCATACCGTTCATATCGAACCATTCAACGCGGTAATTGAACTCCTGCAGAGAATGGCTCTCATTAAGCACCTCGATCTGTATCTGCAAAAACCCACCGGGTGTCGTTGCATCGTTTACACCGATAATGTTGACCTTGGTCGCCAGTGTTTCATCGGTAATGACCCTTTTGTCTGTAATCACATGCCGGGTTCCGACGGGCGTCTCACGCTCTACGGTGTTTACGGACGCACACGAGGATAATACTGCCGTGCCCATGAGGACACAGGCCAACGCCAACGTTGCCTTTTTCATAAATCAGCTCCTTTAAAAAAATGATCCGTGGTTTTTCTTTGTAAATAGGCCAAATAATAACTGTTCTGCCGGTGTTTAATTAGGCATTCGGCTATCTTAATAAACCGTAGTGGCAAGGCGCGCCTTGCCACTACACGTGCGTTTGAAATTCCTATACGATAAATTAAGCTTTTTGGCGGCTTTTTTGTGTTCACGCGTAGGGACACGGGCACCGTGTCCCTGCATCAACTCGTTTCCACGCTTCAGCGTGGGCATGCCGTGCTAGGACACTCTGCGTCCCGTTACAACATCCATCTCAGCGATAATTGTTTAACTGTGGGTCATTTCTGAAATCGGCCGGTAAATCTACGTCATTCCTTTAGTTTAAACTGCTTCACCAGCAAAGGGCTGTTGCTGTTTACCGATTTTACCCATACGACATTAATAATCCCATCGTCTACGGTTACCGGCACTTTAGTTCCGGAAGACGGGGACTCCAGCTCGATCTTCCGGTTTGCAGGGGTTGGGAAACGGCACAGTTGGAATTCTTTTGGCAGGGTAGTCCACGTCCTTAAATCGGCCTGGTTCATGGTTGCCTGAAAAATTGCGCCTGCAATCAACACGGCGAACCCTGCCTCTGCATTATTCCTTCCCCCATTCGTTACGCCTGAATAAGCTCCGTATGTGGCGGCGGCCTTTATAGCGGAGGCAATAATCGTCTTGGTAATAATGATGGGCAGCTCATTCTTGAACTCACGGCCAACGACCGCATCCATACTCGCCAGCAATTCCGTAGTCTCCTTTGTTCCACTATGCAAGACGTTGAGGGAAGACAGATGATTGCCTCTGTACCGCAGTTCCGGGAAAGCAGCGCCCACGTATGGCACACCTGGAATAATAAGGAAAAGCGGCAGGTCTATGCGGATTTCCTCCCGTTCCGGCGCCAGTCCCGTTTCAAAGAAAACGTAGGTTGTCGCGGGTATGGGCCGGCCGTTAATAAGCTGCTTTAGGGTTTCCAAATCCTGCTGGAAAAACTTGTTTTCACCGGCCATAACGCGCACACGTTCGAACGAATTGCGGGCGCGTTCCAAGTCGGAACTTCCCGTTGCTTGCGCCATGAAAAACAAGCCGTCCAGGTAAACGGATGCCGGGTTTACATAATCCGAATAGGCCTTAAGTTGATCAAGGTCTGCGTAATACCTGTCAAACTGGCTTTGAAAGCGGCTGTTGTTATTGACTGCGTCCACGTCGATGTTGAAGTTTTGTTTTTTGCCTTCGTCCAGGGCCTTTTCGATACGCTTTGAATTGATGTAAATGGCGTCCTTCTGCCGTTCATAAGCGCGATTGAGTTCCACACGCGCCTTTTCAAAGTCCCCCATTTCCAGATAATTCAACGCCTTGTAGGTATTCATCATGATCTTGTCGTAAGCAAAACCTTCATAAGGCAGATTTTTCAGGTTGGTTACGGTGGCCAAGGCCTCCCGTGAAACGCGAACCTTGGCAGATTCTTCATA
The DNA here is from genome assembly GCA_015661205.1 of Candidatus Brocadiaceae bacterium. GTDB lineage: Bacteria > Planctomycetota > Brocadiia > Brocadiales > Brocadiaceae > JACVXV01. Next base: position 4,749 of record JACVXV010000094.1, on the reverse strand, counting down.
TTCGTTTATCTTTTCTTCTGCCTGGTCAAACGCGTGGTTGCTTTCCACGAGCCGTCCTGCCGCACGCATAACGGCGCCCTGTTCCAATCTCCACACAATGGCGTCTTTCCCCTCTCCGTGATTATCAGCCTCGGTGGCAACGTAAGAGGCGGCAGCCTGCATGTCTCCCCGTTCGTAATAGTTTTTGATCCTCTGTGTCTGCACGTTGTAATTGGCGCATCCGGCGCAAAAACAACCGATCATGCACACAAGAAAAACAGACCGTCGCCAAATGGCGCTCTTTCTGTTTCCCGGTGTCATCATTACCCCCTCATTGAGGGCAGGTGATTTTTGTTTATTCATAGTAATTAACCACAGAGAGCAAAGGACGCAAAAAACCTGCAAAGCCCCGTGAGGAGCAACATATAAGTCGCCTAAACAATATATCGCTCCTCCGGAGCTTTATCGTATTTGGCGTTTTAGCTATTACTATTTCACCCCTCCGGGGTTGTTTTTCTAAAGACTAAAATGCCACAAAAGAAGAGGTTTCATGGAACAACACGCCATCACGGTTACAAACCTCCTCGCGGAAAACAGCCGCTATTGTGCCTTCCTTACAACCGCCCCCTTATCAATCCCCAAATCTTCCAGTATCTCCGCCGTTGAGGTCTTAGGCAGGACGCTCATGATCTTCACCTTGCCGATAAGCACCTCTTCTCTCCCGAGTGATTCTTTGGTATCGGGGTCGATCAGTTCTTCTCCAATGGCAAAGACGTGCCAGCTTTGCCCAACGGCAATTTCAGTGCCTTCGCCGCGGTTGATCGTAATCTGCTTTTCTCTTTTACTGATCACCTTTGGCGGAAAAATCACGTCGGCTATACGATTTGCAATCTTTTCCGCCATTTCACGGGCAATGGACACCAGCATTTCATCGTTCGGCATGCCGTCCCTTGTCACGTTTGGCAAATTCTCCAGAAAGTCTTTTTTGTTAATCTGGAGATTCGTAGACTCCAGCAATTTACTCGTAGTCGCATCATATATCTTTCCTACGCACGACATCTTGATAACGCGTTTGGTAACGTTCTTCCCTGCCCCCGGGAAGGTAGCCGTTTCATTGTAATCCTGAAAATCATCAACGGTTGTAACCAGGAGGTATTTCGCCCCGGCTGTTTTCGACTGCTTCGCGCTTGATTTATCAGCAGTGTCAACGTTTCCAGAATTGGCAAACTCCTGTTCCAGTATCAAATCGCTGACGTCGCTCCGTCCCACTATTTGAAACTTTCTGGTTGCATTTATGCGGTCGATGAGTTGTCCATCCAGGGATTGCAGAACACGGTCCATCATAATACGCTTGCCTGCCTTTTCCACGCCTTGCAAGAGTCCGGGGGTAGGCTTAATGGTAGAAACAGCCAACGTCTCCTTCTGCGCCCGTGCGGACGTTTGAATCAAGAAAACCAAAACACAGATACCAAGAATAATTTTACCGGCGAAACATGTCTTCATAAATACACCCCTTTTCTTTCACCTTTAAATGTCAGGAATTTTATAATCAGAAAACGAAATATTCTAAAAATAATGAAGCGGGAGCTTCCGGTACAGGCGCATTCCCAAGCCGGAGCTTGGGAACGGGAAACCCGCCGGAGAGGGACACGGTCACCGTGTCCCTACGCCAAGCCGGAATACCGCGAATGCTTAATTCAATCAAACATGCTAAAAAGAGACCCCCCTTTAGAATCGAGTTTAATATCCCCTTTTACATCCACCCTGAAGCCGCTTTGCCGAAACATTTGAGCCTTGCCTTCCAGCACCTTGATTTCTGCATCGGTAAGCTTCTCGTCCTTTTTCAAATGGTAAAGAAATGCCGTATTATCCTTCCACCGCTGATATCCCGCTTCGTTCATTTGCAATACCACTTTTAACTTCAGCCCCTCCATTACGTTGATGGTTCTCTCCCAATCCTTGAAGCCCTCGCGGGAAACGTTGATTTTGCTCAAACCAGGCGGCGCCTTAAAAGTGCCGGGCGCCGAACCGATGACGGCCCCGTTGAGTTCTACGGTGGCATCTAAAATATGTACGTCAAGGTTGTTGTTTTCGATTACGACCCTATGGTCTTCCGTCAGACGGACGTCGGGTACCGTTACCGGCAGTTGTGCCAAATCCTGCATACCGCAAGCAACCGTTATTTCGACAAGATTGGGTTTTGGCGGTGGTTGGATAATGTGCTTTTTCCCCAGGCTTTCAGCGACCATAACCGAGGCGTCGTCCAGCAGTTCGTTCAGTATGTCATTAGACTCGATCTCACTATACTCCGTGGACCTCATCGTTTTGCTGACCTTACCGGTATCGGCAACCAAACTTCCACCCTGTACCGCCTCCAGGATTTTGTAGCTCACCCGTAAATAGTGGATAAGATTTATTGTCCTTGCGCCATAACCCTTAAAAATCCTCTTTTCTGTTCCGAAGGAGGTAATCGACGCCGTAATAATGTAATCCACGCCCATCATTTGCGCCAGTCTCAATATAGAAGCATTATTGCTCAGCCGTTGGTCCGGTTTTGCGCCAGGCGGTTCCGTGCCTGAGCCGGCAGCTTTTTCCCCTTCCGCGGCGTTAGCTGAAAAGTCATTGACCAGTATTGTACCGACAAACTGCGACATTATCTGCGTTGCCGTGCTATTGTCACTGCTCACTATTGGGTCAGCCTTCGGCTTCCCGGTGGCCTTAGCCGTTTCGTCGTTATATGTGTTAATAGCGTTAATCACCACCTCGCGGCTGAGTACGCTAAACCCTTTTTCCGTTATCCGGCTGGTAATCAAATCCTCCAGCACAATCACCTTGTCGTTCAAGGCCTTGCCGGAGCGGTTTTCAACAAAAATAGCCACCTTACGCATGGCCTGGCCGTTTTCGTCAGATGCTGAAAGGATTCTTGCAAAGAAGACGGACAAGACAATCAACAAAAACGCGCACGTCCGTTTAACCAATAAATCATCTATCTTCATAATCACTCCTGGATATTTGACCATATAAAATCCTTGATTCCTCCATGGCAAGAAACCTATTTCCCGTGTTAAACTCATTTTGGTTGCGGCTTTGCCACGCCAGCACCTATTATAATCTCAATTCCTTAAATAATACAAAAAATATACCGAAAAAAAACAGGTTGTTCCTTCGGGGTGTAACAACAGTAGCCCACTGCGTAATCGGAAGAGAAAAATTTCTGTTTTCTCACACGAAGGCACGAAGGTACAAAGATTTATCGCAAGGTATCTTTTTTGTAGTTCTTTGTGCCTCTATGTGATTACATCTTCTTATGGGTAAAAAGATTTTTAACTAAAAGTTGGATAGTGTTATAATTTGCCCCAAAGCCTTATACAAAGCGGAATAGGAAGCTTCACATAAAATATTTTTGCTGAAAATGTCAAAATATTATTTCTAAGAGACTATGGGAGTAGGGGGGGGGCAGGGTAACGTCAAAGTCGGCAGCATTCGCCAGAAATATAAGGGTTTTATCAGTATTCTCAAAAATACCATGAAACGGCCTAAAAACAGGGGAAATCTTGTAACTTTGACGTGACCCTGGTAGGGGGGGCAGGTTCCATAGGCAAGGCGGAAGCCTTGCCCTACGATTTAGGGCAGGTCAGGGTCGTCTGGGTCCCAAATTAATCCAAGGCCGGCCTGTCTATTGGGCCAACCGGCATTTGTCGTTCCGTTTGTATTGCCGTTTTGAATGCGCTCCACGTGACCATCGGTAAAGAGTACGTTTGCCGCCTTTGAATGACGCTGCGCAACGCTTCCGTATGACCCTTCAAATTTATTTGCAACGGCATTGCTGTAATTCCCGCTGCTGTTATAAATGTTGCCGTCAAATAGTAATACCGTCAGAGTAGGGGAAGGGATGTTTTCGATGGAACGTTGGCATTCGTTGTCGGGAATCAGGCTCTGATTCATTTTTATCGTGCGGGTAGTGTCTTGGTTGGAAGAAGCAACGGTATCGAACACAGGGTCTTGTTTTACCTTTAAAAGCCGCTCTTCCTGAGAAATCACCGTCCTTTGCGTTGAAAGCTGTGAATTAATCAGATACCTGTCAACGGCCTTGAACCAGACTTCCGCTGCGCATTCTTTTGTGCCGTCTTCGCTGGAACTGCTGTTATTTGAACAGGGGAGAAAACCGTTGTTGTCATTGGCATATTGTTCAAGCGCGAGATACATCTGCCGCAAATTGTTGGCGCAAACGATCTGCTGCGACTTGGTTTTTGCCGCAGAGATCACCGGCATAATAATGCCGGCAAGAATGCCCAGTATGGCAATGGCTATCAATAGTTCTATCAATGCAAACCCTTGATTTTGCTTCATAAACCACCTGAAGATGCAATGGCAAATGGATATTTTTACTTGAAGAACCCAAGACATAAAAGTATGTGTGGTTTAAAATCAAATTTTATGCCAAAAGAGACTTTCAACGCCTTAACCATAACATACTTAAGTATTTACAGTACTTTTGAGACAAATTGGGTGTCGAAAACATTTGGAACAGAACAGGCACAAAGGACAAAAATTGGTCTGCTGGGAGGACAAAAATGTAACGCTTATTTTTTAGGGGGAATGAAAAATATTTGAAAAGCGGGAGTGTGTTATCATGATCAAAATTCGTCGGGCGCGTATTTCTGATTTTGAGTAACTATTCAGCGTATTTTCGCTCACAATCGCTACGAGCGAAGAAAATCCGGCAATTCGCCGTGAAATAGCATTGTTAATGCCTTGCTCAAATTTACC
>JACVXV010000093.1 GCA_015661205.1 Candidatus Brocadiaceae bacterium | reverse complement strand
GCGCATTTTGAAATTTCACTCCTGTAAAATCAAGGGTTTCAAGGCGATTTATGCCTAAAAATGACCGTTTTTCGGTGCGAATTGCGAAAGTCGGGTTAAGTGAAGCGCGGCAACAGCGGGCGGCTAAACGGAAAATCGCTTGACAGAAAGGAGGTGAAGGAATAGAATCTTGCCGTTCGGTAAAAAAGAGGTGGGAACTGCTGGGGAGCAACCCACCAAGGGATAGCCGAACGAGGGACGACAGATCGTCTTTCTGAGAGAGGATAAAAACTATCCTCTCTCTCACAACCAAACTATGACGATCTTGAGTTCTTCTTATGCCTTAAAATACCTTGGGGTCTGGGGCAAAGCCCCATCCTTTAGTAGCTTAGTTTTGATTTGAAAATTCCAATTCACGGTGAACCAGCACAATACCGCATTAAAGCTTCAACACATTCCCAATATATCCTTCTCTTTCTCTTGCCTGATCTATTTTGCCTTTAACCAATTCTCTTATGTGGCCGAATAGGACTGAGGATTTTTCTTCGTCCACAATGTTTTCATACGCTTCCATGGCCTTATCGTAGTAACCGGTCTGATCTTTTTCAAATAACATGGCCAACTCTTCATAAAGGTTGCCTATGCGATATTGTGAATTAACCGGCGTTATCCCTTCAAACCGTTCTATTATCTCGTGAAATTTTGCTATAGCCTTCTCGTAATATATTTTTGCGCCGTCTTCATCTCCCGAATCATACAGCGCTAAACCCGCGTAGTGGTAAGCCTCCGCCACCGCGTACGAGTGCTCCTGCGCTTCGTGCTTAGACCCCTCCTTCAACTCTTCCAGGATGTTCTTGTACCGCTGTTCCACGGCCTCAACAAGGCTGATGCTTAGGGGGATATTGGCGTCTTCCAGTTCGTTTTGGCTTTCTACCTTTACCGGCGGATGGAGTAGTTTAGACAGGCAGTCCAGACTCAATTCCTTAATCATGTAAAGTTTACCTACGGAACGGAAAGAGCGATGCGTTAATTTGTAGCGAAGAATGCTCTCAATCTCGTCCGGCCTGATTCTAAATTCTTTACCCAGGAACGAAGACAACTCTTCATCATCCGCGTGATTCAGCTTTCTGAACAACTGTAATAATTTGGTAAGTATGGCCAGTTTGTAGGATGGGCGTTCTCCGTGCAATGCGGTTCTTCTGAAGAAAACAAGCCAGGGTTCTTTACACGAGAGGTTCAATCGTTTTTCGTTGCCGTAGAAGATTTCCAGGGCAAGGCCGAGCTTCTGCTTTTTCCAATCAGGCGGCTCCGTGTAATGGTATTGCTGGTATTTAGCATCAATCCGGTTAAAATATTCTTCGATAATCTCTTTCATTTGAATTGAATTAACCTTGCGGTGGAGCCGCAAGTCATGCGGTACGTATTTGAGCGCCATTTGATAGTGCGCAATGGCCTCCGCGTATCGCCGGTATTGATAGTTCCTGTCGCCAAGGTACTCATAAAACCGTTTGATCATGGCAACCGCCCTGTAGCATTCTTCGCCATTGGCATCTAACCGGCATGCATTTTCAAAATGTTCTATTAATAGCTCGGAGATTTGGATCGGCTTGTTGACCAGCGCATCCAGACCTTCGACATATTCCTGGGTAAAATGGCATTTCTGCAATAAGTTCTTATCGGGGTTGTACTCCCTGGCTTTTTGCAGACACTCCCTGGCTTTTTGAAACGCGCCGAATTCCGAATACGCCTTTCCCAATTCAAAGTACCTGCTTCCCGCTTCCTCCCTCGTTTCCACGACGTCGTGACGGGGCAGGAATTTGCTGATGGCCGTCTTGTAAATAACGGGGGTGATCTCCACGTCGTTGTGCGCAATACGAATTACCTGTACCACCACTTCCCCCGTTTCAGTGTCTAACGCCACGCCAGGCACTTCTTTGCCGTCGGGGTACGTTATCCAGGGGGTTTTTTTAATGACGCTGGCCGTAAAGACCATATCATTGCCGCTGGCCAGTTCCTTCGAGCTCCATATCGTATTCCAGGCGCTCTCCAGGTATTTTTCCGTACCCGGCCTGACGATCTTAAAATTTCTTAAGACGTCGATTTCATTCTTTTTGAAAAGGTCCCAGTTGTTTAAATTACCCAACAACCCTTCGTCCTGTGCGATATGGGTAGGAATGATCCTAAGGCACATTTCACCGCCCAGTTTTTCTATAATAATGGCGCTTAAAATGGCTTCAGGAACCCCACCCACGCCGAAGATCAGATCGACTTCGTTTTTCGCCACGGCAATGGTCGGGGTAAGGTCGTCGTCTTTGACAAGGATTAATTCCGCGCCCAGATCTGCAACCGTTTGTATCAGCTTGTTATGGCGGGGCCTATCCAGGATAACGACCTTCATCATTGCAATTTCGCGGCGAATGTTTTCCGTGGTAACGGCCTTGCCGCTATTTTTCAGGGTGTGCCGGGCCATAAGCATTAAATTTTTCGTTATGCTGTAAATTACGTTTACCCCGGCGCCTTTATATTTACTGCCCACAATGGCCTTAACCCCATACATGTCAGGGGAGTTAAAGAGACCACTCCTTTCACTGTAGCCAACGGCAAAAATCACTCCCCCCTTACATTCACGACAGATGATACTCTGGTCATTTTCAAAGGCGCTCAGCACGATATCGGCTTCGTTGTCCCCGTATCCCCCTGCAGAGCCGAATTCTTCGCCTATGTAAAGCATAGGCATGTCCTTCCGCTCTCCCTCGGCGTTAACCACGTATGCCTTCCACCAGGAAAAGCCGTTATATATGTGCCTAAGCCACCAGACGGCCATTTCACGCGTGCGGAAGATGTTGAAACCTTCTCCGTTGGTGCTGAAATACTTGAGCGCCTTTGCAGCAACAACGCCAACGGCGTGCCTTAGCTCGTTTCTGTTTACCAATTGAAGGCCTTCATCCGCCATTTTCAGACTATGCGCTTCGGGTATGTAGCCTTCGATAACGAAAGGGTCTTCGATCTTCTTTGTGGTAAAGCTGGTATCTTTTATAAAGAGAACACCGTTTTTTATCATTGGATCATTACATAGTAAAAGGTATTCAAGTTACCCGATACCTCTACCGTGAGGTATGGCCGTTGTCTTGACGTGCAGGAATTTCAAACTAGGGACACGGTGCCCGTGTCCTTACGTGTGAAAACAAATAAGTCGCTAAAGGCCTAATTTAATGTACAGGAAATTCAAACCGACTTTGTAGTGGCAAGGCGCGCCTTGCCACTACGCTGTTAAATGTCGCTGAAGGCCTGATTTGAAAGCGATAGTTCTGAGGACACCTCGAATTGTATACCGCCGTTTAAAATGCCTTCTCGCCAAAAACGGCATGAAAACGCCTTTGAAAGGCTTCCCGCGTAAAATGGAAATTCTGAGGCCCGTAAACCTCCACGCAATAGGTGGCGCAAACCGCGCCAATCTTTGCCGCGTGCACAATGTCGTTTTTCGAGGTTAAGAGTCCTTTGATCAGCCCGGCCCTATATGCGTCGCCGGCTCCGGTGGGATCATTTACCGTCTCCGTTTTAGCGGCCGGTATCTTAACCTTCTTCAAACCTTTCTTTTCCTTTCTTATTATCTCAGAACCCAATTCACCCTTTGTTACAATCAACGTTTCCGTACGTCCTGCAATATCCTCTATCGACATAGAGGTTTTTTCCTGTGTCAATTGTAATTCATAATCGTTGCAGATAAATATCTTTGAGCCGTGTATCATCTCCGCCAAAAGCTCTTTGCTCCAGGCAGGTAGCGACTGTCCAGGATCAAAGATGTAATTAACCTTTTTCTTTTTATAGGTGTTGGAGAAATTAACCATGTCGTCTAAATTGCCGGGAGCAACAATCGCAAGGGAATTTTCGCCGTTAACCGTATCGAAGTTGTAACGTGAGCTAAACTTCATAGCTCCTGGATTAAATGCCGTTATTTGGTTGTCTGACTGGTCTGTGGTTATATAGGCGCCTGCTGTAAACTCTTCATTAATTACCGTGATGTGTTTGGTGGGGATGTTATTCTTTGTTAACCAGCTTCGGTACGGTTCAAAATCGCGTCCCGCCGTCGCTATTATCGTGGGTTTTTCACCAAGGAGAGAAAGTCCATAAGCAATGTTACCCGCAGTGCCTCCAAAGTTTTCCTGTAAATCTTGTATCATAAAACATACGTTAAGCATGTGTATCTTATCGGGGAGTATATGGTCTGAAAATTTTCCCGGAAAGTCCATAATCCTGTCATAAGCAACCGATCCTGAAACAAGGACGTCCATTTTACCTCTCTTTCCTGACGTGGTGTATTCTTAAAATAAAATCTCAAGGCATTCGAAAATAACACTACCTTCCATTTGTTGGAGTTTCCTAAAATACTAATACAAAAGCAATTGAATTGCAACTGTTTCCTGCTTTTTCCCCACGTATACGGATGGATTCTAGAGGGGAACAAACTACAAATGTCAATCAATGACGTTTGGCCTATCTGTTGCGTAATTAATGCGTGGCAAAGTTCCGTTAGGAACGAAATATTGGTAGAAAATAAACGGCGAAACAGTATTAGTTCCGTAGGAACGATATATTTTAATAGAAAAAACCATTGGGTTTTAACGATATCATGCCTACGGCATTTTATGTTTGTATGCTCGTGATAGAGCGCATGAAAACAGTTTCACTGCACAAATAATAATTACAAAGTGCAGTAATGTTACTGCGTTTTGTGCATTCACCCGTCGTTTTTTATATTAGTGTGGAAGTTAATTATTGCTGTAAGTATAATGAATTAGCCACATTGTAAACACTAATGGCTTACAAGCGGTCCGCGGCACATCTTTTGCTGCTATTTAAGCAGCGCATTATACTAAGCGCCGTTAACCAAAAAATGCAGATTCGTGGAGAGGGATTCCTGTGAGAATAAAAGATACGTTACCTATTTTAATTACCGTCGGAAATATTGCTTGTGGCTTTATCTCAATGTTATGCGTTATGAATCATAACTTTGTGATCGCGTCATGGCTTATTATTGTGGCTATGGCACTGGATGCCTTTGATGGACGGCTGGCGCGCCTTATGAAAAGCACGAGCAATACGGGCGCCCAGTTGGATTCCATGGCGGACCTGATAACCTTCGGCATTGCGCCTGCCATGCTCATGGTAAAGGCTTGTTCACACTTTTCCACCCCGATGGTTTGGTGCGCCGGTCTGTTTTTCGTAATCTGCGCCGCCTTTCGATTGGCAAGGTTTAACGTGCAAAAAACGGATGGAGTGAGTATACCCAGGCATTTTTTCTCCGGCCTGCCATCCACCCTCTCCGGAGGAACCGTTGCACAACTTGTCATCCTTAATTATTTCTTACAGACAAAATGTGGTACAACGATAATTATGGACATACTGCCCTTTATCACTATCGCGCTCAGTTTCTTTATGATCAGCAAGGTTCCGTTTTTTAATATTACGGGTAAGATTGGCATTAAACAAGGCGTGGTACCGATGGTATTAGAGTTTTCCGCCGCTACTTTATTTTTCGTGATTACCCCGCAATTAGCCCTGTCTACGGCGTTGAGCTGCTACTTGATTGTTTGCGCGCTGTACGGTTTCATAAAGGGCAAAGAATTACGGGGGGGATACTCAACAACGTAATTCATACTTATCAATTCTTTTTATAACGTCCAGGATTCCTCCTGGCTGTTTTTCACAAAAAACGCTGGAAAACAGCCAGGATTAAAACGTCTTCTCATCGTTTTCTCTACCCCAACCTGCTGTAAGCGCTACCAAACACATCCTCTTTCTTTCAACGGATTATTGGCCTGGCACGGTTAAAACCGAGCCTACAAACGGCAAACCGAAGGAAAAGTCATAATCTGGTGGATACGCTTCGCTTAATCCACCCTACTCACTAATGCACAAAACAGATATCTATGGATAACACAAAATCACTGCTTTTAACGGAAGATTTACTCGGCCTGGTTACGGACCTTTACCAACTTTCGATGGCTGCCGGTTATTTTGAGCAGGGAATGCGGGACACGGCAACGTTTGAATTATCTGTTCGACACTTGCCGGAGAATCGTTCATATTTAGTTGCAGCGGGACTGGAACAGGCGCTACACTATCTTACCCATATCACATTTTCACCGGAAGCGATTCGTTTTCTCCAGCAATTGCCTGCCTTCAAGCACGTAAGCAGTGCGTTCTTCGAATCCCTAAAAAGCTTTGCCTTCTGCGGAGATGTGTATGCCGTACCGGAAGGGACTGTGGTATTTGCCGGGGAACCGATCCTCCGTATAACAGCACCCCTCATCGAAGCCCAGATTGTAGAAACCTACCTCCTTTCAACAATTAACTTTCAGACATCGATAGCTACTAAGGCATCAAGAATTACGCAAGCGGCTCAGGGACGCGAGGTAGTCGATTTCGGGTCGCGTCGTGCGCATGGCCCGCAGGCAGGTGTCCTTGCGGCCAGGGCAGCTTTTATCGGGGGCTGCAAAGGCACTTCCAACGTGTTTGCCGCTCATCAATTAGGCATACCCGTCGTAGGGACAATTGCCCATGCGTGGGTAATGGCGCACGAGAGTGAACGGGACTCGTTTAAAAAGTTTCACGAAGTGTTTCCCGACAATACGGTACTGCTTATAGACACGTACGATACGTTGGCGGGCGCAAGACGTGCAGCCGCCATCGGCAAGGGTTTGAAGGGCGTGCGTCTCGACAGCGGGGACTTATTGAAACTCAGCGGAGAGGTGCGGCGGATTTTAGACGCCGAGGGGTTGCCGCACGTCAGGATTGTTGCCAGCAGTGATTTGAATGAGTACCGCATCAATGAACTGGTGCGGAATGGCGCGGCCATTGACTCCTTTGGCGTAGGCACGGAGATGGTAACTTCCAGGGACGCTCCGGCGCTGGGCGGTGTGTAAATTGGTTGAACAGGTGCATGGGGGCAGAGCAATCCCCAAGATGAAATTCAGTCCGGACAAAGCCACTTACCCCTGCAAAAAACAGGTATACCGCAAAAAGGATGGTGGCGGTAATTTTTTGGAAGATGTAATCGGGCTTGAAGGGGAATCCATAGACGGGAACCCGCTTTTGACGCAAGTCATGACGAATGGAAAGGTGTGCTACCCCGTACCAACGATTCAAGAGATTCAAGGCACATCATTAGACAATCTTGTACATCTGCCACAACCTTTTAAACGGCTGAGCAATGCCGAAGTGTATCCCGTAACGAAAAGCAATGGCCTGGAGAGAAAAAGGCTGGAGGTGGAAAAGATCATCGCATTGCAAAATAACGAATAAAAATAACGTTTTCCTTTTTCTTATTCCGTATGAATAAGGTAAAATCATTGTGGTTGCCGGGGACGGTTGGCCTACGAGATGTCTGATTTCGACTCGTTCGGATTATCATTTTAAGGGGTATTTTATGGCTGATGAGAAATATAACATTCAGAAGATTGATGACTACCGTTGGCGTATCCCCCGCGAGGGTAAGATGCGGGTGGACGGCATTATTTACGCCGATGAGCGTATGATGACGGAAATCCAGAAGGACGAGAGCCTTCAGCAGGTGATTAACGTCTCCTATCTTCCCGGTATCGTGAGCCACTCGCTTGCGATGCCCGACATCCATTGGGGATATGGATTTCCCATAGGAGGCGTTGCCGCGTTTGACATGGATGAAGGGGTGGTTTCCCCCGGCGGCGTGGGGTACGACATTAACTGCGGGGTGCGATTGCTGAGGACAGGCTTGCAGCGTGTGGAGCTTGCAGGCAAGATGGAAGCCTTGGTAAATACGCTCTTTGCCAACATCCCATCCGGTGTCGGCTCGCACCGCAAGGATTTAAAGCTTTCACACCAGGATGAGAAAAACGTCCTCAAAAATGGGGCGGTCTGGGCGGTGTCGCAGGGTTTCGGCACAAAGGAAGACCTTGACCATATTGAAGAGCGTGGATGCATTCCGGGCGCCGATCCCGAACTGGTTTCCACCCGTGCCCTCGAACGGGGACGCGCGCAATTAGGCACGCTCGGTTCGGGGAACCACTTTGTCGAGGTGGGCTATGTCTCCGAGGTGTATGACGAGAAAGTTGCCCGTGTATTGGGGCTTGAAAAGGATGCCATTACCATCGTGGTTCACACAGGGTCAAGGGGGCTGGGATATCAAGTCTGCGACGATTTTATTCGGGTTATGATTGAGGCGGCCAGTAAATACCAGATAGAACTGCCCGACCGGCAGCTCTGCTGCGCGCCCATTAACTCTCCGGAAGGGCGCAAATACCTTGCGGCAATGGCCTGTGCGGCCAATTATGCCTTTACCAACCGGCAAATGATCACCCACTGGGTGAGAGAGTCCTTTGAACAGGCGCTGCACGTGAGTCCGAAGGAATCACGCATCTCCCTGGTTTACGACGTATGCCACAACATTGCCAAATTTGAGGACCATATCGTGGACGGACAGAAGAAGCGGCTCTGCGTACACCGCAAAGGGGCAACCCGCGCATTCCCACCGGGACATCCCAGCACACCGGATGCGTATAAGGCGGTTGGCCAGCCTGTTTTGATACCGGGTGATATGGGGCGTTGTTCCTACGTGCTGGTGGGCACGGAAAAGGCGTATCTCGACACCTTCGGCAGCACCTGCCACGGGGCGGGAAGGACTATGAGCAGGGGGCAGGCAATACGTGCGACCAAGGGCAGAAACATCGCCAACGAACTGAAGGAGAAAGGCATCCTCGTTCGCGCCGATAGCCGCTCCACCATTGGCGAAGAGGCACCAGAGGCATACAAAGACGTGACAGAGGTGGTTGATGTAGTAGAACACGCGGGCATCAGCCGGAAGGTTGTGCAGCTTAAGCCATTATGTGTTATAAAGGGGTAGTTTTACAACCCGATGAGCCGGAAGAGCCACAAAAACGAAGCAAGCGCTTGGGAACGAGAAAAGATTGAGATGCGAAAAAGATCCCGAAGGGATGACATGATTATAGAAAAATACCACAACACAATATCCAACCCCGAAGGGGTGATATACCATGGAAATAACGAAAATATGCCACCCCTACGGGGTTAAAAAACAATTGCATACCGATCTGCTATAATAATGACATCCCTTCGGGATTATAAACCATCTGAGTTTGTCCATGATATCAACAAAATTAAATTATACGTCTGGCATATTTCCGATGAAGACTTGTCCGGCGCTTACCTGGTTGTGCGTGCTTGCCGTCCTCTATGGCGTTATCGGATGCGCTCCATTAGATATCAACAATGGCGCGTTTTCCCCTTCCCATCAAAGGTATACGGTAAGTGTTCCTGGAAAGGGATGGGAACCGATGCGCATAGACAAGGAGGATATTGCGCTGTGGCACAAACAGTGCCACGCTATGATTGCCGTTATTTCCAGTGGCGCAGAGGGCAAGGGACTATCGGTGGAGATAGTAAACAGCCATCTTTTTATCGGGATGAAGGACAAGCGCATTATAACAAAGGAACGCGTGGCAATATGCGATCAGGATGCATTGCACACCATGCTGGAGTGTGTCATGGATGACCGGCAATTGAAGGTGGAATCGTACAGCATAAAAGCGGGGGATACGGTTTACGACCTGGTATACTGGGCGCCACCCGATTTGTTTGATTGCGTAAGAGGGGACTTTGAGGAGGTAGTAAAGTCCTTTCGGCTGGCTGTAGTCGCCCCGTAGGGGCAACCGCCAACAGACAGGCGGGGGGGTTTTCAGGTAAATTCCCGCAGGGACGAAGCGGGAGGCTTCTGGTGCAGGCGCATTCCCAAGCTGGAGCTTGGGAACGAGAATAATTCAACCTGTATTTCGCTCCTACGGAACTAATACGGTTTTACTGTTTATCTTCTACCCATATTTTGTTCCTCATGGAACCAACGCTTAAAGGATTGCCCGTGGGCGCATTACTGTTTGTTGATACATCCATTAAAAAATTTATCTCTTCCGTGGGGCAGATCACCCTATTGGCATTGCAGGGGTTTATCGGGATATTTGTCCCACCCTTCAACCTAAAGCTGATACTCCGCGAGATAGATAATTATGGCGCGGGATCACTCCTCCTGGTCAACCTGATTGCGCTCTTTACGGGGATGGTTATGGCACTGCAAACGATCTATGGACTCAGCATGTACGGCGCGGAGATGTACGTCGGTAGCGTCGTTTCACTCACCCTCGTGAGGGAACTGGGACCCGTTATGACCTCCATTATGGTGGGCGCTAGGGTGGGTTCCGGCATTGCGGCGGAAATAGGCGCAATGCAGGTGACTGAACAGATAGACGCCATGCGCGCCCTGGGGGCAAGCCCCGTAAAGAAACTGGTGACGCCGAAGATCATCGCGGCACTGATTACCGTGCCGCTGCTTACCGTTTCCGCGGACATTGTCGGCATCTTTGGCGGTATGATAATAGCGGTATTCGAGCTTGAGATCAGTCGGACGTTTTATGTAAACTCCATTCTCAATACCATTACCATATCCGACCTGTTAAGCGGCATTGGAAAGACCCTATTCTTCGGGATTATTATTACTATAGTCGGTTGTTTTTTTGGACTGAGGACCACCGGCGGCACAACGGGCGTCGGGCGTTCTACTACGGTGACGGTCGTTACGACGTCTATTTTGATACTTATTTCCGATTTTTTTCTCACAAAACTATTTTTGATCCTATTTTAACGTACAGGAATTTCAAAGCTGTTGTAGGGACACGGTGCCCGTGTCCTTACGTGCGAACACAAATAAGTTGCCAAAGGTCTAATTTAATGTATAGGAAGTTCAAAGTTAGGCCTGAAAGGCTGGCAGGATGTAGCGGGGGGGTGAAGCCCCCTGTTACAGACAATAAAATAATACAAGCCCCGAAGGGGAGACAGGGCATTTTGTTTTCGCAATCAAAACAATAATAAATTTGAGGAAAAATGGGCATTCCATCCCTGTTGTGCGTCCATTTCTGTCACCCCTTCGGGGCTGGTTCCCTTTTGTTTCTTTCCAAGGGGCTTCAACCCCTGGCTATATCCTTTCAGCCCTTCGGGCCTGTTGTAGGGCGACCCTTTAGGGTTGCCAAACAGCGGCAAGGCTAAACGTATATTTCGTGTCTTAAAAAGTCGCTATATGCCTAATTTAATGGTGCGTGTTCAGACCGTGGCAAGGCTAAAGCCTTATCCTACGTATTAAACAGATTATGTCCCAGACAATCATAGAATTTAAAGACGTGCGAAAATCCTTTAATGGACTCCTGGTTCATAATGGGATAAACTTGTCCATACAAAAAGGCGAAATTATGTCGCTCATGGGCGGGAGCGGCTCGGGAAAGAGCGTCCTTCTCAAGGAATTGATCGGCCTGATAATGCCGGATAGCGGCGACATATTTGTCCTGGGGAAGCAGATAACGCAGATGAAGGAACAGGCGCTGATGCAGTTGCGGGAACACGTGGGGATGCTCTTTCAGGGTGCGGCGCTGTTTGATTCCCTTACGGTGTTTGAAAACATTGCCTACCCGCTCAGGGAACACCTCCAGCTCACGGAAAAGGAAATGCGGGAGCGTGTTGCTGAAAAGCTGAGGCTGGTTGGTTTGAGTGGCATAGAAGGCAAGATGCCTGCCGAATTGAGCGGGGGGATGAAGAAACGGGTGGGGCTGGCAAGGGCAATCGCCACGGACCCCGATATCATCATGTATGACGAACCCACCACGGGGCTTGACCCGATAAATGCCCAGAGGATCAATGAATTGATTGTTGAATTACAGCGGAAATTAGGCGTTACCACGGTTGTCGTAACGCATGACCTGCACTGCGTAAGGACGGTTTCAAACAGGATTGCCATGCTTCACGAAGGAAAGATCGTTACGGTGGGGACCTGGAACGAACTGACCGCCTCTCCCTTGCAAGCCGTGAATGATTTTATCAACGGTAATATCAGTGTATAAAAAGGCTGAAGGGTTTTGGTCTCTTACCAAAATATTTCATGTGCAAACAATGAGAAACTTTATACTAAATAAAGCGAGACGTAGCAGGATAGCCTTCAGTCTTCAGCCTATCTACCTGAGTAGTTATGAGGTACTTTTATGACGAAAGAACAATTTACCGAATTGCGGGCGGGTATCTTCACCCTGGTAATCTCTCTGGGGTTTGCCGCTATGGTGTTTATACTTGGCAGTCAAAAGGGATACTTTGAACCACAAATTACCCTAAAGACAAGGTTTGTCAACGCTTACGGCCTGCAAGCCGGCGCCCCCGTCCGTTTCATGGGCGTGGGGATTGGGCATATCAAGGCTGTCGTGCTGCCGGAGAAGTTGCCCTGCACCGGGGTTGACGTGCTTATGGTGGTAAAAAAATCAGCCCAAAAGATTCTTACCAGGGACTCCATTGCCACGATTAAATGGTTGAGCTACGTCACGGGGGATTCTTACGTGGAAATAACATCCGGGGCATGCCGTGAGCCGTCTGTACAGGATGGAGACACGATCCTGAGTGCGGAACCGGTCAACTATGCTGCGGCTATCGAGGGGGGGGTAAATATTATAGGGAACTTCTCGAAATTACTAAAGAAGCTGGATGAAGGCGGGATCATGGAATCGTTCGGCAACATATCCTCGTCGCTTAACGAAGGCTTAAAAGTCTTCCGTAAGGGCGAGGGTTTGCTTTACTCCCTGATTTACGACCCGCAAGGAAAACAGATTCTGGAGAACCTGGCGGAGACGACCACGTCGCTGAAGAAAATACTGGAAGAAGTTGAAAAAGGAGACGGAAGCCTGCACAGCCTGGTTTACAAAAAAGACGTAGAGGGTTTGATTGCAAACCTGTCGCCGGTGGCAAAGCAGATGGAAGAACTTATGGCCGCCTTCAAAACAGAGCAGGGTTTTTTGTACGCCATGATCTATGACCCCGAAAAGCGAAAGATACTCGACAATTTCGCCACATTTTCAAGTAATCTCAATGATATTGCTGAAAAAATCAACCGCGGCGAGGGCACGCTCGGTGCGCTGATAATAGACCCCACCGTCTACGAAAACCTGAAAAAACTACTCGGCGGCGCCGACCGGAGCTTCATCCTGCGCAGTTTGATACGGAGAAGTATTGAGAAGGGGAAGGAAGAATGATGAGGTATAGTGCAAGGCTTTCGCCTTGCAACTGTTTGAACACGTACCAGAGGTGGCAACCCTAAAGGGTCTCCCTACAACAGGCCCGAAGGGCTGAAAGGATATAGCCAGGGGTGAAGCCCCTGGTAAAAACAATAACATAACCAGCCCCGAAGGGGCGACAGAAATGGACGCACAGCATAGCAGGGATACCTATTTTTTAAAATTTATTATTATTTTGATCTTGAAAACAAAACATCCTGCCTCCCCTTCGGGGCTTGTATTATTTTATGATCGGCTCGTCCGCAGAATCTGTGGGTAACAAGTAAGACTTAGGAAGAGAAAAGGTGTATTGCCTTCCCAAAAGGTGTAAGATGTTTTTATTGAGAAAAT
>JACVXV010000092.1 GCA_015661205.1 Candidatus Brocadiaceae bacterium | reverse complement strand
GCTTGCATTTAAAATATTTCCTAAATCCTTTAGTTGTCGTAGGATAGCTCTTGCTTTTTGTTTTGTTGGCGGGATATGAGGTCAGGAGGTCTGAAGTTATAGCGACGCAGGGCGCTATCGCAATAGATCATGCATCACTGCTCAATGAGTTGCAGCGTTCCAACATTGAAATTGTAATCGCCTATGACCACACACTGGAAGGCTGGTCGCGCGCCCTTGATCTGCGCGATAAAGAAACGGAGGGACACTCAAAGCGCGTTACCGAAATGACACTACGACTGATGCGTGCTACGCGATTGGGCGGCGCTGAATTGGTGCACGCACGCCGCGGAGCATTGCTCCACGACATTGGCAAGCTGGGTGTGCCTGACAGCATATTGCTCAAGCCGGGCCCGCTTACCGAAGAAGAGTGGGTAGTTATGCGCCGTCATCCGGAATACGCAAACGCATTGCTTTCACCCATAACCTATTTAAAGCACTCTATAGACATTCCTTACTGCCATCATGAAAAATGGGATGGTACAGGTTATCCGCGTGGGCTTAAGGGTGAGCAGATACCACTGGTGGCGCGCCTCTTTGCGGTAGTGGATGTATGGGATGCGTTGCGATATGAGCGCCCATACCGAAAGGGCTGGTCGGATGAAAAGGTGTGCGAGTATATTCACTCACACGCGGGTACCCACTTTGATCCGGAGGTGGTGAAGGTTTTTTTAAGGATGGAAAAAACCTGTAAGTTTAGTAATTTGTATGATAAGGTTGAGGCATAAAATCCAACAGATTGCAGCCATCAAACATGAAGGTTTAAGTTACACGTATTGAAAAGAAAGGGGATTATCTATGGGCTTGATATATGCCGAAATATCGTTAATAAACGCGGAAGATATCGGTTTGCTACGGAGCCGAAAATGAAGATTAAGTTTGGCCGGGTTGAGTGTAGTTGAATGTAACTACTCAGGTTTGCCGCACGCTTTACAATGTCATTGGGTTTTGAACAAACAGATAGGGGTTTGCTCAAATAGAAATTTTAACCTTTCCAATCATTTCATTTTAGTGACAGTTCACCCGCCTCTTGCCCCTTCCTGGAAAGGAATCAGCGCATTGCCCGGATAACTCTGTCAGGGTTTTAAACCCTGACAGGGTATCGGCACTTTGGAGGGTGGGTGAACTGTTACTCATTTTAAAATATGCAAAAGGTGAGATAAACGAGTGCCAAAATTGTTGTTTGACATTAAATGCCCTTGTGGTATACTTTTTCATTCAACCAAACAGGTTTGGCAGGTTTATACGTGTGGGATAGGTGTCGCTTGAGGAAAACATTCATGTGCTTTCGGTGGAAGACTTGTATTTACCTGTCTTTCCTTGCCGTTATGTATTTAAGTGGTTGTCAGACGCAGCCACCTCCATTTAAACCGGTTGTAACCCCCGTGAAACCTCCCACGATAAAAAAAGCACAGCCATACATTATCAAGCAATTAGACCATTACACGGTGCGAAACTGGAAGTATATCGTCATCCATCATAGCGCCTCAGAATCCGGCAGCGCCACCGAATTTGACAAATATCATCGGGAGACGCGGGGTTGGGAAAATGGCCTGGGGTATCATTTTGTGATAGGGAATGGCCACGGTTCCAAAGATGGGCAGATTGAGATCGGCAACCGATGGGTAACCCAGATAGATGGCGCACATGCTGGCGTGCAGGAGTATAATCACCTGGGCATCGGTATCTGCCTGGTAGGTAATTTTAATGATACAAACCCAACAACCAACCAAATGACTTCACTTACCACACTCGTGGAGTATCTCCAGGAGCGATGCCGGATTTCTTCTGAAAATATCATTATGCACAGGCATTTTAGGGAAACGGAATGCCCCGGCAGGAAATTCCCCTATTATAAACTGCTTGCTCAGATAGCCCGGTTTCAATAGGAAGCGCTGTCTATCACCACTCGAACAACCCGGACTTCGGTCTTTCCTGTTCGACATTCGTCATTCAATACACCATTCAAGAGACCAACAGGTAGGACACGCGTCCCCGTTATCATCATAAAATGTCAGGCGAGGCGCCTGACCTATCATTCCTCCATGCAGGTATTCCCTATTTCGTAACAGTTCACCCCTCTTGCCCCTCGCTGGAGAGGAATTGGCACATTGCCCGGATAACCCATAACCCTGTCAGGGTATCGGCACTTTGGAGGGTGGGTGAATTGTTACCATATTTCAATATGCTGATCACCGGAAGACATATCAAAAGAGATTCACGTTATCGGCATACAAAACGACAAAATGATATACCTATCGCAAATTTGGAATAATAATGTTCCAAACTTGAGACAAAAGTGCCCCATGAGACATTTTGTCCTGAGACACTTTTGTCTCTGACACACCTGTGTGATTCGAAATTTCAATATTTATTGCTTACTCAAATTATCCTGTGTTGTTTGCTGTTATTCCCTATCTTATATCATTGTAATGGGTTATGCTATTGTTGTAAGTGTAAATCCCTCCCGAGAGCGGTTATTTATAATTCTCACACATTTGGCATAAAAATTGTTCATTAGTAGGCTTAGACCGGTAGACTAAAGTTTTTTGGGTGAGAACGGATAGCAATGGTGGAAACGGGTGTTAGGGTAGGCATTTCAGAGGAAGGAGTCGGGTATGACCACAAAACCCAAACGCATTCTTGTTGTAGACGATGATAGACAGAACTGTGATTTGCTGGAGGCTATGTTGAAGATGTTTGGTTACGAATCCGAAATTGCTATGGACGGATTCGAGGCATTGGGAAAACTGAGCCTTGATATTGATCTGGTGCTGCTGGACGCTATGATGCCAGGTATGGATGGGTTCGAGGTGTCCCGACATATCCGGGGTAATCCACAATATGGTGACTTGCCCATCATCATGGTGACTGCCCTGGGAAGTAAAGAAGACCGTCTTCGGGCTGTTGAGGCAGGCGTTAACGACTTTATTTCCAAACCGATCGATAAAATAGAACTTCGCGCGCGTACGACGTCCCTCCTGAAGATGAAAGAACACCAGGATGCCATTAAGCATTACCAAAACGAATTGGAAGACAGGGTCGAAAAAAGGACATCGGAGCTGCGCCAGTCCCTTTTGGACAAGGTTCATGCGCACTGGGAAACCTACCAGGCGTATTTGGACACGGTCCATCGCCTTGCCCTGGCCGCGGAGTACAAAGATGAGGACACTGCCGACCATATAAAACGCATGAGCAGTTACAGCGCCCTCCTGGCACAGCGTCTTAACCTGCCTCCTGGTGAAGTTGAACTTATTTGTTACGCTAGTCCCATGCACGACGTGGGAAAGATTGGTATCCCGGATCATATCCTCCTCAAAGCAGGAAGCTTTAACCCTGAAGAGTGGGTGGTGATGAAACAGCATACCGCTATCGGAGGTTATATCCTCCAGAATTCCGGCTCGAAACTCCTTCAGGCAGGTGAAGTCATCGCCCTGTCGCATCACGAGAAATGGGATGGTAGCGGGTATCCAAAGGGACTGGCAGGTGAAAATATCCCGCTATGGGGCAGGATATGCGCTGTGACCGACGTGTTTGACGCCCTGACGAGCAAGCGCCCGTACAAAGAGGCATTTTCAAATGAAAAGTCTCTGAATATCATGAAGGAAATGCGGGGCACTCATTTTGACCCCAAAATTGTTGATCTCTTTATGGGAAACCTGAGCGAGGTGTTTGAGATTCAGGAAAGGTATAAGACGGCTGATTCCCTTACGAAGGAAGGAGTTCCCGTCCATTTTGGTTGGCATAAAATAATTGACGATAAAGGATTACCGGTGGTGAGTGACGTGGCGCGGGAGGCAAGAATCGGGGATGAGCCTCCGCCTGATTAAAAACGTTTGGAACCACAGATTTCCTGGCGCGGCCTGTTTGTAGAATAGAGAATCTAAACACCGCAAAAGCTCCGTAGGAGTGACCTGTATAGGAAATTGAAAGTCAGGCCTGAAAGGCCGACAGGATATAGCGGGGGGTGAAGCCCCCCTGTGAATATCATAAAATAATATAAGCCCCGAAGGGGAGGCAGGATGTTTTGCTTTCATGACTAAAACAATACTAAATTCAAGAAAAAACAGGCGTTCTGACCATGTTATGCGTCCTTTTCTGCCACCCCTTCGGGGCTGGTTATGTTATTGCATTTACCAGGGGCTTCACCCCTGGCTATATCCTTTCAGCCCTTCGGGCCTGTTGTAGGGCGACCCTTTAGGGTTGCCCTGTTGCGTGTACAGATAGCCGCAAGGCTGAAGCCTTGCCCTACATATAAAAAAAGTCGCCGAATGCCTAATTAAAGTTTGATCTGTAGTTCTTTCTGACGAGCCTTTTTTCTCCGCGCCCTCTGCGGTGAATTTGTTTTTCCCTGTGATTGGGAAAGATAAATTGCTGACGTGATTGTTTATTGGCAGGCAATGCCTGCCCTACTTGGGACGAAAGATCGTAAAACATGCATACCAATGATGAAGAACTGAAACGACTCCTGCAGAAGGTGTTTGAGGAAAGAGGCCTTGATTTCAGGGCATATAACAAAACGATGCTGAAGCGCAGGCTGGCAAGAAGGCTTTGTGCCTTGAGAACGGAGTCGTACAAGGAATATGCAAGGACACTGGATACCCATCTGGAGGAATACAAAGAACTCTTTGACTCCCTGATAATAAGCGTAAGCCATTTTTTCAGAAATCCTCTAACGTTTGAATTTCTTTACGAGGTAATTTTGCCGGAGATGATAACCTATAAAGAACAATCCCGGGACGCGATGATACGGGTTTGGAGCGCCGGATGCGCCCATGGTGAAGAACCTTATTCCGTGGCCATATTGCTGGCTGAACTCCTGGGTGAACGATTAAAGGATTATCGGGTCACTATCTACGCAACCGATATTGATACCAATGCGCTCAACGAGGCAAAGGTGGGGCAATACACTGAAGACAGTATCTTAGAGGTGAAAAAGGGGATATTGAACAAGTATTTCCACCATAAGAATGGGTATTATCAAATAGGAGCGGATATAAAGGCATTGGTTGACTTCTGTTTTCACGACCTGACGTCTGAAAAGGTGGTGGTCCCGTCCCAAAGCGTCTTTACCAATTTCGACCTTATTTTATGCAGAAACGTTCTTATCTATTTTAACCAGGAACTACAAAAGAGGGTGATCAATAATTTAAAAACCGTTTTGAATGAAAAGGGATATTTGGTTTTGGGAGAGGCTGAAATATTGACGGATGATGGGCATTCAGACATTATCTGCCGGAACGGTCTTTGTAAGATTTATCAAAAGACATCGCAAGGTTTTGATTAATCGTATAGGAATTTCAATGTTAATGTAGAGACGCGTGCAATGCGCCTCTACATTAACATCGACATCGGAAGAGCCTCAAAAAGAAAGAATAAACTCTAACCGTATTTCGCCCCGTTCCCAAGCGCCAGCTTGGGAACGAGGCGAAACGCCAGTTCCGTTAGGAACGAAATATTGGTAGAAAACAAACAGAGAAACAGGGTTAGTTCCGTAGGAACGATATATTTATAAGCCAATTGCGTTTTAACTATATCATGCCTACGGCATTTATGTTTGTATACCCTTGCTATTTCTACCGATATTTTGTCCCTACGGGACGCTTGTCCTACCTTTGCCTTGAGTTAGAAAAAGAAATCTTCCCCAAAAAGCGAAGCAAGAGCTTCTGGTACAGGCGCATTCCCAAGCTGGAGCTTGGGAACGAGAAGATGCGTAGCGCGGGTGATTTATCCCCCGCCCTTAACTGACCGCAAGAATTCGGCGCTACGCTTTTTGTTAACAGTTGGACATCTTCCCAGAAGGGCCTAAAGCCGCTTCAATCAATTAAAGGATGTACTATGAACAAGAGAAATATGTTTCGTGGCGCTTTGTGGAAAAAGATGGTGGTTTTGTTTTTCATCGTTTCCGTGCTGCCCATTGGCGCCGTTAGCTATTGGAATTACCGGACGACCAGGGCAGACCTGCAGCAGAGGATATACAATGGGCTTACCGCCATAGCCGCCGCTAAAAAGCAACAGATCACGCAACTCATAAAACTCCGCCAGGAACAAGTATCGATTATCGCTGAAAGTTATATATACCGCACCACCTTAGAACAAATAAACCGGAGTTCCCATAATTCAGCCCGGTTGGGAGCAAAGATTAACGCCACCCTAAAACGCCAGGTAGAAAGCATGGAATCTCTTTCCGAAATCTTCATTACTGATGCAAAAGGGAAGATCGTTGTTTCCTCCCATGATAATGATTTGGGGAGGGATATGTCAGACAGTGACGTCTTTACCAAAGGGAAGGATGGTCTTTACCTCAAGGATTTTTATTTTGACCCTGAGCTGGAGGCGAACCCCCCCCCTCTATGCCATTGCAACTCCTATCGTTAGCGGAACTCCTGGGAAATTCCGGGGTGTTGTGGTCGTCAGAATAAAGGCGGTTCTTTTGACGGATATTTTGACGGATTACGCCGGGTTGGGTAAAACGGGTGAAACGCTGTTATGTAAAAGGGTTGGCGATGAAGTGGTCTATTTGAATAATATCCGTCATGACCCGAATTCCGCCCTGAAACGCAAGGTGTCGATACATTCTCAGTATGGTGTGCCGTGTATCCTCGCTGCAAACAAACAGGAAGGGATTGTCGAGGCGTCTGATTACCGGGGTGTGAAGGTACTGGCTGCCTATGGCTATATTCCCGTGGGTAATTGGGGACTGGTATCCAAGATTGATGTCCATGAGGCATTTGCGCCACTTGAGACCATGAAAAACAGGAACTTTTATTTATGCCTTTATACGATAATAGGGCTAACGGTGGTTGTCTATTTATTTGGAGGCCGGATTACGAGGCCGCTGGCTAAGCTGGCGAATGCTTCGCAAAAGATAAGCGAAGGCGACATGAATGTAACGGTGGAAGTCTGCCATGCAAACGACGAGATCGGCGTCCTGACGAGGGTTTTTAACCTGATGGCATCGAAACTCAGAGAATCATATACGCACCTGGAATACAAGATTGCCGAACGCACACAGGCGTTGGAAATAATCAATACAAAACTGAAAAAGCAGCAGGAATTCAACCTGGCGTACAATGAAATCGTGACTATGATTAATGCGTTGGCAGGAACGGAAGAATTGCTATCGAAGGGGTTGAATAAGATAGCTTCTTTTTCTGATTCACACGTTGGCATACTTTATCGATACGATGAAAATGAGTGTATGCTCAAGGCAAGCGCTGGTTATGCCCTGGGGAGTGATGCGGTGCGGCGGGAGTCGTTCGGATTGGGCGTCGGCATCCCCGGTCAGGTTGCCCGGGAGAAGAGACGTATTATCTTAAAGGATATCCCCGAAGACACCCTCTTTAAGGTCAAAGATGGCCTGGGGGAATACGTGCCAAAAAGTATTTGCAGCTTCCCCATTATGCTAAAGGACAGGTTGTTGGGTGTGCTTGTGCTGGCCAGCCTCAAGGACTATTCAGAAGAAAAGATCGAATTTGTTGATACGATGAGCCGGCAAATGGCAGTTGCGATAAGTAATTTGGAGTCGTACCAGACGGTTCAGCGGCAGGCAGAAGAACTTCAGCAGCAGGGTGAGGAACTCTCGATGCAAAATGAAGAACTCACCAGTCAGGCCGATGAGTTGCGCGCACAGCAGCATGCGCTGGAGGAAAAGAATCGTGAAGTAGAACGGGCAAACCAGGCCAAGTCTGAGTTTCTTGCGAACATGTCCCATGAACTGCGCACCCCGCTCAATTCCATAATCGGTTTTTCTGAGGTACTTGAAGACCAGATATTTGGCGAACTCAATGAAACACAGAAGAAGTACATTCACAATATAAACACCAGCGGGATGCACCTCTTGCAATTAATAAACGACGTCCTCGATTTGTCGAAGGTGGAGGCAGGGAAGATGTCGTTACAGTGCGAGGATTTTCCGATATCCGCGGCGTTGCTTGATATCAAAACGTTCATGAAGAATGAATTAGACAAAAAAAACCTCTCCTTTGACGTGGAAATTGATGAACGATTGGCCTCCATCAATGCAGATAAGCAGAAGGTCAGGCAGATTATGCTCAATCTCCTGAGCAATGCGGTAAAATTTACCCCACAAGGCGGCAAGATTAAGGTGAGCGCTAAAGGCGTCAACGGTGTAGTGCAAATTTCCGTTATCGACACTGGTATTGGAATTAAACCGGAGGACATAAAACGTATCTTCGCACGGTTCCAACAGCTCGATAGCAAGACGGCGCGTGAGTATCAGGGAACAGGACTGGGGCTTGCCTTGACCAGGAAATTTGTAGAGATGCACGGTGGAAAAATATGGGTGGAAAGCAAACTTGGAAAAGGAAGCACGTTTACCTTTACCATTCCTTTGAGGCCGAAAAGTAAAACGTTGCAGAAAGAGGCGACTCATTCTGATGCGTTGGAAAATGGCAATAAATGTCCCCTGATACTGGTGGTGGAAGATGACCAAAAATCCAGTGAGTTGCTACAAGGTTACCTTACGAGTGAAGGATATAAAACCGCAACTGCCTGGACTGGAAAAGAGGCCGTTGATAAGGCAAAGGAACTCAAACCCATGGCAATTACCCTGAACGTCAATCTGGCCGGGGAAAACGGTTGGAAGGCGCTGGAGAAGTTGAAGGAAACGCCGGAAACGAAAGACATACCGGTGATTATTGTTTCAATGGTTGAAGAAAGAGACCGGGGATTCAGCCTCGGCGCTGTGGATTTCCTGGTAAAGCCGATAACCAGGGAACAACTGGTTCAAACGTTAAAAAGACACGGTTTAACTGTGGGGACGGAAACAGGTCCGGTGCATATTTTAGTTGTTGATGATGAACCGAAAACGGTTGAGTTAGTAGCCGCCGTTCTGGAGGCCGAGGGTTATTGTGTGCAAAAGGCATACGGTGGACAGGAGGGGATCGATTTGGCTATCAGACAAGGGTACGACCTGATTATCCTCGATTTAATGATGCCGAAGGTAGATGGCTTTGACGTGGTTGAGGAGTTAAAAAGACATGCCGGGTCGAAGGACGTCCCCATTATTATCGCCACAGCGAAAGACCTCACGGAAGAGGATTTGCTAAGGTTGAGGGGGAAGGTGGAATCTATCGCACAAAAAGGCAGATTCTCTAAGGAAGAACTGTTGAGAGATATAAAAAGAATTGAAAATGCACGGCTGGAAGGACGGGAGAAACAAGGGTGAAGTAACTTTGGTGAGGGGGAACAGAGAAATGGCTGGAGAAAAGATATTAATTATTGATGACAACCCGGTGAACATTGAACTTGCTTTTGATCTTCTGAAATTACATGGATTTCAGATGCTGCAAGCGGGGGACGCCGAAACCGGAATCGAGATTGCAAAGGCAGAGATACCCGATTTGATACTCATGGACATCCAGCTCCCCGGCATGGACGGGCTTGAGGCAACGAGGCGATTGAGAGAAAATGCGGCAACCAGGAACGTTCCCATTGTTGCCATAACGGCATTTGTTATGAAAGGGGATGAGGAAAAAGCGATGAAGGCAGGCTGTATTGGGTATTTACCAAAACCGATAAATACCAGGACGTTTCCGGAAACCATTAAAAACTATTTGCGAAAAAAAACGTAAGAATTTATCGCTTTTGGGTCGTTTGAACACACATATTCTGAAAATCTCATTTCATTTGTGAAATCACCCCGATGCTTATTGTAAGCGCTTGAATAGTAACTCATAATAACTGATATCTGTTAAGTGTTGCTGTATATATAGTTAGAGGATATTTTAAGTATTTTGCTTTTTTGCCGCAAAGTCGGAACGATTTTTGTCATTGACTTAGTATTCTATTAATTAATTAGCTTTTATAAAGGATGCTAACATCAATAAACTACTGGTTGTACGATTAATGAAGCAATTTCTTTTCCTGGGTGTGTTAGCGGTTGTGTTTTCTTGTGGCAACATTCTATCTGCGAGCGATACGTCAGCAAAGAAGGTTTATACTGAAATAGAGGTTAGTGAAGGCGGCAGCATTGTTGGAAATGTAATGTTCGCCGGTGGTGCAGCGATCACGGAGCTAAACCTTCACGGTGGGTGGGATTTGGGTGATAGCACGAAATCTCTTTCCGAAAAAGTTGTTGTCAGCAAGATTAACGGCGGATTGAAAAGCGTCGTTGTATCTTTAACGGATATCTCCGCGGGGAAGAAAAAGGTTAACCCGGAGATACACCCCGTAATAGACCAGCAAAAAAACAGCTTTATACCCCGTGTTACTGCGATTTTGGTGGGAACATCAGTTGATATTTTGAATGGGGATCAAGAGTTGCACACCGTTCATACCAAAACGACCAGGAATCAGCCATTTAATTATGGCGCAAGCTATAAGATGCGGATAACAAAGACATTTGAGTATCCTGAGACGATTAAGCTGACCTGCGACGTTCACAAAAAATCTTATGCGTGGATCGTTGTGTTGGATAACCCGTATTTTGACGTAACGGATAGAAACGGGTATTTTGAGATTTGTGATATACCACCTGGCGCTTATAAACTCCAGGTTTGGCATGAAGAGTTAGGAAATTTAGAAAAGGAGGTAACGATACACTCAAAAGAAATTACTAAGGTAGAGTTAGTTTATTCTTAACAACTACTGGGATAAGGTATTAGCGAGTAGTTTGGATTTGTCTTATTTAGGTTGTAAACTTGCAATTGGAAAGGAGGATGGGCATATATGAAACCTAAGGTTTTATTGAGCAGGGTAGGCTTATGGAGTGCTATGTCGGTAACAAGCGCAGCGCTGATGATAACTCTCGCGCCTTTGACTGCCAGGGCCGTCAGCATACCCACGGAAGTTACAGAAGAGGGTAAGAAAACATACAGTAATTACTGTGCTCCCTGTCACGGTGACGAGGGAAAGGGTGATGGATCTTTAGCGAGATCGCTACTTCCAAAACCACGTGATTTTACCAGGGGCGCATACAAATTTAGAACAACTCCAAGCGGATCGCTCCCTACGGATCAGGATATTTATAAGACAATCTCTTATGGGGTGCCGAATTCCACGATGATCCCATGGGACATTCTGACGGAACAGCAGCGCGCGTCCGTAATCCCCGTTTTAAAAAGTTTCTCTGAGGCATTTGAGGTGAGGAAGCCGGATGCTGCAGTTGGCGTTGGATTGGAGACCAGACCTTCAGAAAAGACCCTTGCCGAGGGCAAGAAGATTTATGAAGAAAAATTAGAATGCTGGAAATGCCATGGAGTGGAAGGACGAGGCGATGGACCAAGCGCTTCCGAGCAGGAAGACGATTTTGGATTCCCGATCAAACCCTTCGATTTTACTACGGGCAAATTCAAAGGTGGGAACTCATCTACGGACGTGTATCTTAGATTTACCACGGGTCTCAATGGCACTCCTATGCCGTCTTTTGCAAAGGAGCTTACCGACGAGCAACGGTGGAGTTTAACCCATTATGTATTGTCTCTCATTAAGCCGGAAGAATGTCCGCATAAATAGCATCTAATTAGGTTGAAAATACCGAGGGAGGGAAACGAAATGAAAAAAGTTGGATTAGGTTTGTGTTTGTCTGCAATAATGGCATTCACTTCTTTGGCTTGGGCAGCAGAGCAGCCAGCCAAAAAGGAATCGCCTCCGGATTTGTATGAAGGAACTCCGGATTGGTATAAGGCTGTTTTTAAAGATCACGTTGGTTTGAGTGAAGGTGCCGGTCCTTTTAAGGATTATTATAAGCCTATGATGCTGGATATGTACTGGCAGCCGACCAGGCATTATGAACCCATGAAGAAGCTTGACCATTCAATCTTCATTGAAAAAGAAAGAAGGGACTTGTGCGTAACCTGTCACGAAGAGGCTACGCCTGGAGTTGTTAACGATTGGCGGGCTTCAGGACATAAAAATCCAAAAAGCACCCCATATCTTTCAGCAAGAACCGCTGAAATCGAGAAACGTACGAACAGGGTTTTAAACGAAGTACATTGCTTCGATTGCCATGCTGATACGAAGAAGAATCAGATCAGAATGCCCACGGGTGAGGTATGTGGCGAGTGCCATAGACCACAATTTGACGACTTCCTGAGAGAGCGTGAAATGGGACGTCCAAACCACGTTCAATCATGGGAGGCTAACGTCATTGTGCCATGGTATGCTGAGGCAGCAAGAAGAGGCTACCTGTATGGTCAGCATGGTTGCGACTTATGCCATTCAGGCTCTGAAAAGTGCGATGTATGCCACACCAGGCATAAATTTAGTGCAAAAGAGGGTAGACAGCCGGAAGCGTGTATTACCTGTCACATGGGACCGGATCATCCGGATTCAGAATCCTATGGTGAATCAAAGCATGGCGTCATCTACCATAAAGAAGAAGAGCATTTTGATTTCACGAGGCCGTTGGCGGAAGTAAGGCCAGGCAAGGATTATCGTACACCAACGTGTCAGTTCTGCCACTTTTATGAAAAGAATGGCCGCTTTATCCATAATCCGGTCATGAAAGGTATATGGCGTATGGGTACTGCGCCACCAAAGAACCTTGAATACAAGTCTTCTTTGAAGGATTATCCTTACGGCATCAAGATTATTCCTGATAAGATAGATATTTATTCAGAGGAAAACGTTGCAAAGAGGTCATACTGGCTTGAAATGTGTTCAAAGTGTCATAGTGATCGTTTTGCAGATACCTATTTGAAATCACTGGACGAATTTATGTTCCAGGCGCATAAGCTGGCGGATGAGGCACAGAAGGTTGTTGAGGATTTGATAACGGAAGGCGTTTTATATCCAAGCTGGGAAGAGAAGGACCCATACCCATTAAGCGATGGAATTGTGGCAAAGCTTAGTCCTGCATTCCTTGGGGAACCAGTATACAATGCCTTCAAGACGCTTAACGGTAAATTCCCGGTAGTCGGTCCGATATTGGGCGTTTACGGCATGTTCTTGCAGCAACAGAACAACCCATCTGAAATTGAAAACATGTATAACAGATTGTGGTTCTGGTATAAACTACAAGGTTATAAAGGTACCGCGCACGTCCAGCAGGACATTTCGTGGTGGTGGGGTCAGGCTCCTATGATGATGGAATTTACCAAGATTCAGGGAGAAGCAGCAAGGTTGCGTAGAGAAGCACGTATAGAAAAGGCTATTGCAAAATAGCAGTTTTTACTTTTCGAATATGTTTGAATAGTAATCAAAAAAGCCCACGGTGCGTTATGCATCGTGGGCTTTTTGTTTTAGTAGGCAATTTTTTTCGGCAAACACACAAAGCGCCGATCCCTTGTGGCCGGTTTTGAGTAAGAGATAAACTACCCGAGCTAAGTGCGCTGGAAGCCTGTGCTACAGATTAGCCGCTCACGGCATTTATAGATTCCTTAACTTCATCTAAATAACAATCCAAAATCTGTGCAATCTGTGGTTCCCAACGTTTTTAGCCACTCCGCTCGATTTCTACCAATCTCCATCCCTTTGAAGGTGGCAAAGCCACCTACTAAAGTTACTTATTCCTCTAAGCAAGAATTTTTGCAGTTGAAACTTTGGGGATATTCTTGTCATTTTTCTTTTTCAGTATTTTTTTATGAGGGACTCAAGGATTCAACTCGATTGTATAGGAAATTGAAAGTTAGGCCTGAAAGGCCGACAGGAAATAGCGGGGGGTGAAGCCCCCTGTAAAGATCATAAAATAATACAAGCCCCGAAGGGG